>CALWZL010000068.1 GCA_944385995.1 uncultured Faecalibacterium sp. | reverse complement strand
ACCGAGCCGCGCTGGGAAGCGCCCTTCTCGTTGTAGTAGATGCCCACACGGTCGCCGCCGCGGACGATCATGCTGGTATCGACGCCGTAACGGCGCAGGCTGTTGACGGCGCACTGACCGATGGCGTGCGCGGGCAGTTTGGTGACGAAGGCGGCGTCCACGCCGTAGTTGGCCAGCGACACGGCAACATTTGCCTCACCGCCGCCAAAGGTGAACTCGAGCGTGCTTGCCTGGACAAAACGCTCGTAGTTGAACGGCTGCAGACGGACCATCAGTTCGCCAAAGGTAACGACTTTCATTGTGCTTATTCTCCTTCAGTGTTGTCATTCAGTGTGGGTAGATTTCAAACAACCCGCCGCAGGGCCGGGGTCCTGCGGCGGGGGTATGGCGGGAAAGATGCAATCAGGCCTTGACCAGGTGGATGGCGAAGCCGGCAATCTCGTCTGCCATGTAGCAGGAAGTGGTCTTGCCGTCCTTGACGCCCTTGGAGGACAGGTCAAACTTGACGCCGCGGCGGCTCAGGTGATAGATGGCGCGGTCGACGTTGTTGCAGCCGATGGCGATGTGGCCATTCTTGCCGCGGCCGGGCTTCTTCATGATCTCGAACTCCTTGTTGCCCACAAAGATGCTGGAGTTGCCCGGGGTGGTCTTCATGTTCAGCAGGGAGGCCAGAGCGTTGGCGGTGGACTTGGCCTCCTCCTCGTTCTCGGTGTTGATGCCGATGTGGACCAGGTGCAGGCCCAGCATGGTGTCGACAGCCTCTTTGCACATGGCGGTGATCTTGTCCCAGTCGCGGGCCTTGATGACATCGTTCTTGCACATCCAGGTGCCGCCGACGGCAAAGATCTGGTCGTAGTTCAGGTAATCGTTGACGTTCTTGGCGTTGACGCCGCCGGTGCACATCCACTTGGCGGTCTTGAGGGCTGCGCCGATGTTCTTCAGCATGGCGACGCCGCCGTTGGCCTCGGCGGGGAAGAACTTGATGGCCTCACAGCCCAGGTTCATGGCCTGCTGCATCTCGCCCGGGGTGCTGGTGCCGGGCATGGCCACGCAGCCCCGCTCGATGACGTGCTGGGTGACAGCGGGGTCAAAGCCGGGGGCGACCACGAAGGAAGCGCCGGCGTCGATGGCGCGGTCAGCCTGATCGATGGTCAGGACAGTGCCGGCGCCCAGCAGCATATCGGGCATCTCCTTGTGGATCAGCTTGATGCACTCCTCAGCGCATGCGGTGCGGAAGGTCACCTCAGCTGCGGGCAGGCCGCCGTCCGACAGAGCCTTGCACAGGGGCAGAGCCTCGTCCACGCTGTTGAAGGCGATAACGGGCACAATGCCGATCTCGTAAATTTTCTCAGCAATAGGATTCATAACGCATTCTCCTTTACTTTCAGGCTTTGCGCAGCATGACCACAGCCATGGGCATGGCTTGTCCAGGCACACTGTTGTATGGTACTAGTATAAACCAACCGCAGCCGTTTGGTAATACTCACAAAGCACAATGTTTGCAGGGATAGCTTGTATACATTGCATAAAAATCGACTGGGGAACCGGATCAGTCCGCAGTGAGACCGAGACGTTCAAACAATTCGGCCACGCCGTCGTGGTCGCAGTCCTGTTCCGAGACGATATCTGCCAGAGATTGAATGGAAGGCATGCCGTTGGCCATGACGGCGGCGACGCCGGCGGCCTCCAGCATCCGGCGGTCGTTTTCACTGTCGCCGATGGCCAGCACGTCCTCCCGGGCGATGCCCAGTTTTTCGGCCAGGGCCAGCAGGGACGAACCCTTGTTGACGCCGGCGGCGGTGGCCTCCACGTTGTCGGGGGAGCCCTGGGTCACTTCGACGCCGGGAATGGCGGCCAGCAGAGGCAGAACTTTGCCGGCCTCCTCCGGGGAGCCGAAGAACATGCAGAATTTCTCGATTTCGCCGGCGTGGGCGTCAAAATAGGGGTGCAGGTCGGGCAGGATGGTGAACCGTCCGTCGTCCACCTGTTTGGCCTCGGTGGAGAGGAGACGGGCCATCCGGGCCCGGGTCCAGGCTATGCCGGCGGGGGTTTTGAAAGTCCGTCCGTCCGAGAAAAAATTCAGTTCTCCCTCAAACTGGTCCAGCAGCTGATACACCGCCCGGGCGGTGTCGGCGGGGAGCAGATGCCGGTAGAGACAGACCGGCTGGGAGACCGGACCGGGTCCCGGTTCGCCGTACCGGCTGCGGACGGCAGCCATGGGATCGTCGCCCATGTCCCAGACGGCGGCGCCGTTGGAGGTGACCGCATACCGGACGCCGGGGATGGAAGCCACCACCCGGGGCAGGGCGGACAGGCCCCGTCCGGTGGCGGGCAGGACCACCACCCCCCGCCGGATGGCCTGGTCCAGGGCCGCAAGGGTGCGGGGAGTCACCTGGCTGGCATGGTTCAGCAGGGTGCCGTCCAGGTCCAGGGCGGCCATTTTGATTGCATACTTGTTCATAAGACTTCCGTTTTGCCCTCCAGTACAAACTTCTCAATGGCCTTGGCGGCGCCGTCCTCGTTGTTGGAGGCGGTGACGTAGTCGGCGGCCGCCTTGACCTCGGGGAAGGCGTTGCCCATGGCGACGCCCAGGCCGGCGGCCTGGATCATGGCGGTGTCGTTGCCGCCGTCTCCCAGGGCCATCAGAGCCGAGGCCGGCAGGCCCAGCTGCTGGGCCAAAGCCAGCAGTCCGGTACCCTTGTTGACGCCGGCGGCGTTGATCTCCATGTTCAGGGGCAGGCTGGACACCACGTTGACCCCCAGGGCCTCCACTTCGGCCCAGGCCCGCTGACGTTCCGCCTCATCCACAAAGAAGATGGTCAGCTTTTCCAGACCCCGTTCCTGTTGGGCGATGAAGGCTCGCAGATCCGGCAGGGTTTGCCGGGTGTTCAGGACATAGGCCCGCAGGTTGTCGGGGACAAAGCGGACCGCGGCGGCCCGGTTGGCCTCGGTGGTGTAGCCCTGGCCGTCCTGGAACAGATCGGCCAGGCAGTCGTATTTGGACAGGATGTCGTAGGCCGCCAGAGCCTTGTCCCGGGGGATATACAGCTCCCGGACGGCCTGGCCGGTGACAAGGTCCATCATCCGGGCACCGTTGGCGGTGATGGCGTAGTGGACCCCGCCGATGGCCAGCAGATCGGCGGGCAGGCCGGCAACCGTCCGTCCGGTGGCCGGCACAATCTCAACCCCCTGGGCCGAGGCGGCCTCCAGGGCTGCCCGGGTCCGGGGCGTCATTTCTTTCTGGTCGTTCAGGAGGGTGCCGTCCAGATCGACCGCAATCAGGCGAATGGCTGAAGTATACATCACAAAACCTCAAACTGTCAAGCATCATACACAGGCCGGCTGTCAGGCAGCGCCCCGGCGGCCAGTCCCTCTCAGGAGCGGGGCGAATCCCCACGTTCCGCTTTTATTCTACTGTACTTTGCCTATTTGCGCAAGGGCGGGGGATGTGTTACAATAGCAAAGGTTTGCGCAGCATGGCCGCTTTTCGGCCGGCTGTAAAACACCCGTCAAATCCAAGCAAAGACGGACTGTAAGGAGAACACCATGCTGAAAATTCTCAGGCTTCGGCCCCATCTGTGGTTCCAGCTGTACTGGGTGATTTATCTTGTCTGGTTTTTCACCCTGGACTGGACCATCACCAATCCCACCTACATCATCCACAGCCCCCTGGACGATCTGATCCCGTTCTGCGAGTGGTTTATCTTTCCCTATTGCAGCTGGTTTTTGCTGCTGGCTGCCGTCACCGCCCTGCTGTGGTGGTACGATACATCCGCCTATGACAAGCTCTGTCTGATGATGTTTTCGGGGATGACCTTCTGTCTCATCGTCTATATGATCCTGCCCAACGGGGTGAACCTGCGGCCCACGGCGGAGCAGTTGGGCCGGGACAACATTGCCATGGACATCATGCAGCTGATCTGGAAGGCGGACGCCTCCAACAACGTCTGTCCCTCCATCCATTGCCAGAGCTCGGGCTGTATGGCCCTGGCCTTTGCCAAGAGCAAGCTGGCCGGGAACCGCCCCTGGCTCAAAGTTCTGGCCTTTGGCTGGGCCGGGCTGATCTGCATTTCCACCGTCTTTACCAAGCAGCATTCGGTCATCGATGTGGTCTGCGGTCTGGCCCTGGTGGCGGTGTGGTATCTGCCTCTCTACCGGCGCCGCGGCACCCGGGCCGGCGGGGCTCTTTCCTGATGGAAGGACTTTTTGGCGTGTTTGTAACTCTTTTGTAAAATCAAATTGATAAAATTTGAACAAATGGTGCATTGACGCGATACCCCGATCCGTCTACAATGATAGTGGGAATAAGAAGAAAAAAGAGAAGGTAGAATATTTACCACAAAAAGGCAGGAAAGGAGGTGCGCCGTATGGCAGCATCCAGCGCACGCGAAGCAGCATATCAGACGCTGTGGGGCAGGATCGTCACGATGGAGCTCAAGCCCGGCGACCCGCTCAATGATCGACAACTGGCCGAGGAAATGGGAATCAGCCGGACGCCCGTGCGGGAGGCGCTCATCATGCTGAACATCGCCCACATGGTGACCATCAAGCCCCAGAGCGGCACCTATGTAGCCCCCATCGACCTCAAACTGATGCGGCTGGAACAGTTCGCCCGGTTCACCCTGGAAAAAGAAATGCTGTTCCACGTCCACAAGCACTGCAAAGCTTCCCACATTGCAGCCTACCGCGCCAACATCCAGGAATACGAAAAAGCCTCCGCGGCTCCCGACAATCCCCTCAAAAACAGCCACATGCTGGAGATTGACAACAAGTTCCACCGGCTGTCCTTTGAGTTCTGCGGGATGGAGGAACACTTTGACCACATGCTCTCCACCTTCAAGCACATCGAGCGGCTGCGTCTGTTCAGCCTGATGCTGGGGGAGAACGAGTCGGTGCCGGTCCAGCATGGCAGGATCGTGGACGCCCTGGAATCCGGGGACCCCGAGGAGCTGGAACAGGCACTGCGGGAACACCTGCAGCGGTACAAGATCTCGGTCCAGGAGGCCCGCAAGAGCCATCCCGACTATTTCATCGAGGGCTGAGCCAAAACTGTAAAAAAGAAAGATTTTCCTCCGCTGGAAGGCGTTCCAAAAACAAAATAGAAAAATAAACCGTGAGAAACGTAAAATTTTTCTCACGGTTTTTTGTATTTTGGAACAATTCACAAAAAGCCCTCCAAAAGAATGGCGGGTTTACCACTTGCCAAACGGCGATTGATATACTAGAATGAAAACAAACAAGATGCCGCTCTGCGCCCTGCGCAGGGCTGCTGTGCATCAATCCAGCAAAAAGGAGAGAAGAATATGCCAATGCAAATGGGTTTCCGTTGGTACGGCGAAGGCAACGACAAGATCAAGCTGTCCGACATCAAGCAGATTCCCGGCGTCACCAGCATCGTGTGGGCCCTCCACAACAAGATGCCCGGTGAAGTGTGGGAGGTTGACGAGATCGCCGAGGTGCAAAAGCAGCTCGAGCCCTATGGCTTCAACATGGACGTGGTGGAGTCGGTCAACGTGCACGACGACATCAAGATCGGTCTGCCCACCCGCGACGGCTACATTGCCAACTACATCCAGACCATCCGCAACCTGTCCAAGTTTGGGGTCAAGGTTATCTGCTATAACTTCATGCCCATCTTTGACTGGACCCGCACCGACCTGTTCCATCCGGTGGGAGACGGCTCCACCGCCCTGTACTATCAGAAGGACATGATCCAGAGTGATTACAAGGCCATGGCCGACTACATCATGAGCTTCACCGAGAAGTACAACATGACCTTCCCGGGCTGGGAGCCGGAGCGGATGGCCAAGCTGGACGAGCTGTTCAAGGCCTACGCCCCCGTCACCAAGGAGAAGCTGTGGGAGAACCTGAAGTACTTCCTGGAGGCCCTGATGCCGGTCTGCCACGAGTGCGACATCAAGATGGCCATCCATATGGACGATCCCCCCTGGGACATCTTCGGCCTGCCCCGCCTGCTGACCAGCGCCGAGAACATCGACCGGTTCCTGTC
>CALWZL010000067.1 GCA_944385995.1 uncultured Faecalibacterium sp. | reverse complement strand
GACCGCAAAGGAGAAAAAGAGGCGGGACAAGAAAAAAGAACAAACCGCGAAAGTTGGCTTGTGAAGCCAAGATACGCGATTTGTTCCCGCACGTCAAAATCCTTTGGCGTGAACGCATAACCCGAAGGTCGTTGGTTCAAATCCAGCCCCCGCAACCACAAAAAATACCCGTTGGCGTACAAAACGCTGACGGGTGTTTTTCTTTGTGTGCAGGTCCGGGGAAGGGGTGCAGTGCGTTGTGCAAGAGAAAAAACCGTGTTATACTGGTCTGTACAAGAATACTTTTGCGGGACAAAGGAGATATGGCCTATGGCAGAACATCCACCCTATGATTATTTTGAGAGCTCGGATATCATCCACCGGACGGCGGATATTTGCATGTCGTCGGGAAAACCGCTTGACTACGGCAATGGAGAACTCCACACATCTGCGGAGCTGCACATGCTGAAATACATTGTGGACCATCCGGGGATTACCTCCACCGAATTTGCGAAGGACTGGAACAAGACCCGGGGCGCCGTGGCCCAGATGACGGGCAAAATGGAAAAGCAGGGTCTGATCTACCGGGGGAAGGACGCGTCCAACGACCGCAAGGCCCCGCTGTTTCCCACCCAGAAGGGCCTGGAATTGAATGAGCTGCACCGGCTCTATGATACCCGGGAGTTTGGCCGGGTCTACCGCAAGCTCGCCGAGAAATTTTCAGAGGAAGCGGTCCAGACCACCCTGGATATTTTGCAGGAATATGTGGAGATTCTGCGGGCAAGCCGGCAGGGTGCACAATAACTCAGGGCGCTTTCTGGAAGAATCAACAAAATTGAGATGCGGCGATGCAGTATCTTCGGTCTATTTTGCCACTTGTGGAAAAGGAGAGAGGAGAGTATAATAACGATATCGTTAGCAGCTAAACATTCGCTGGCAATGACGCCTTTCCGATTACGGTTTGGCTGCCAGCGATGGGAAAGTATGTATGTGCAGTGGCTGGCTAAGGGACAAAGACGTTTCAAACCGTCTTTGTCCCTTTTTCTTTTTACCCGAGGGCAAAAACAGCCGGTGCTGCGCGGAAAGAACAGGAGCGTTGACGATGAAGATGAAATGGAAAAAATGGACTTCTCTTGCCTTGGCTTTGACGCTGAGTCTCTCGATGGCGGCCTGCGGTTCGTCGGACGGCTCGGCTGCGACGGACAGCAGTTCGGGCGCATCTGCCGACGTGACCACCTACACCGTTGCCCTCAGCGGCCAGACCACCCCCTTCAACTACTACGATGAGAACGGCGAGCTGGACGGCTATGAAGTGGCCATGCTGAAGGAGATCGACGCCCGGCTGGACGATTTGCAGTTTGAGTATACCACCACCGAGTTTGCCAGCCTGTTTGCAGGACTGGACAGCGGGCAGTTTGACCTGATTCTGAACAACATCACCGACAAGCCGGAGCGCCGTGAAAAATATCTGTTCTCCGAAACGCCCTATTACTACAACCACACCGTGATTGTGACCAATGCGGGCACCGAGGGGATCACCTCGCTGGAGGATCTGGCAGGCCGCAAGGTTCCCACAGCGGCAGGTTCGGCCACCGATATGTTCCTGCAGGACTACAACGAAAAGAACCCGGACAAGGCCATTCAGATCGACTATGTGGAGGGCGACGCTGCCCAGAACATTCTGGCTCTGTACGAGGGCCGCTATGACGCGGTGATTTATTCCGAGAGCTATGTGGACGCTGTGGAAAAGAGTTATGGCTATAAGTTTGACCGCTACAGCATCCCCAACGAGGAGGAAATCCAGAACCCCGCAGTCTACATCCTGTACAACAAGAGCTCGACGGCCCTCCAGCAGGAGATTGACGGCGTGCTGAAGGAAATGAAGGAAGACGGCACCCTGTCGGAGCTGTGCATTGAATACTTCGGCAAGGATGCCACCGAGCCTTCTTCCGACGGTGCCTCCTCTGCCGCCAGCGCTGCATCCGCTGACAGCTCGGCCTCTTGAGCGCCGGATTCTGATCAAAGGAGGAATCAGGTTTGGAAAGCACCGTTAAAATCTTTGACCTGTCCTTTATGCTCAGCTCCTTCCCGCGGATTCTGGAGGCGCTGCCGGTGACGTTGGAGCTGACCGCCGTCTCGGCCATTTTCGGCCTGCTGCTGGGCTTTGGACTGGCCATGGTCAAAATCAACAAGCCGCGGGGTTTAACCCCCATCTGTACCTTTTTCGTTTCCTTTATGCGGGGCACGCCCCAGCTGGTCCAGCTGTTTTTGGCCTATTACGGCCTTCCGCTGGTCATCAAGGCCATCAATGCTTCGCTGGGCACGGAACTGAACGTCAACGGCGTCCCTGCGATTGTCTATGCGTTTGTGGCGTTTTCGCTGAACGAATCGGCGTATTTCTCTGAGAACATCCGCGCTGCCATCCTGTCGGTGGACCGGAAAGAGATCGAAGCGGCCAAGTCGGTGGGCATGACCGGGGCCCAGACCATGCTGCGGATTGTTTTGCCGGAAGCCATTGTGGTGGCCATCCCCAACCTGGGCAACAGCATCATCAGCCTGTTGAAGGGGACCAGCCTGGCCTATACGGTGACCATCATGGACGTGATGGGCGCGGCCAAGGCTGTGGCCGGGCGCAATCTGCGGTATTTTGAGGTGTACATTGCCGTTTCGCTGATCTACTGGGCCTGCAGCCTGATCCTGGAGCAGCTGGTGCGGGTCATCGAGAAAAAGACCAATATTCTGGAAAAGAAGGTGCCGGATCATGTTGAGAGTTGAATCCTGGAACAAGAGCTTTGGTTCCAACCACGTATTGCGGGACATTTCCGTCACCATTGGCACCGGCGAGACGGTGACCATCATCGGTGCCAGCGGTTCCGGCAAATCCACCTTTTTACGGACCCTGAATTATCTGGAGACCCCGGATACCGGCGTGCTGTACATCGGGCCGGACCTGCAGCATCTGAGCATTTATGAGGGCGGGATGCTGGACAAAAACAAGGTGGTGGAGCTGCGGCGTCACACCGCCATGGTGTTTCAGTCCTTCAACCTGTTCCGCAACAAGACCGCCCTGGGCAACGTGACCGAGGCGCTGACCGTGGTGCGCAGGATGAAAAAGGACGAGGCCGAGGAAATTGCGGTCCGCTGCCTGAATCAGGTGGGCATGGGGGACCGGATGTACTACTATCCCCACATGCTGTCCGGCGGCCAGCAGCAGCGGGTTTCCATCGCCCGGGCCCTGGCCCTTTCGCCGGAGGTGATTCTGTTCGACGAGCCCACCAGCGCCCTGGACCCCGAAATGGTGGGGGAGGTGCTGAACGTGATCCGGGGCATCAGCCACAAAAATTCCACCCTGATTATCGTGACCCATGAGATGAAGTTTGCCCGTGAGGTGTCTGACCGGGTGATGTTCTTCGGAGACGGTACCATCTGCGAGGCGGCGCCGCCGGATGAGCTGTTTGAGCACCCCCAGCATGAGAAAACCCAGCAATTCTTGAGAAGCGTACTCAACCACTGAGCAGGAATGAATCAAAAAACAGGAGATGAACGGTCATGTTTGAGTTTGAGGAATGCCCGCCCCGCAAGGGAACCGGATGCAGCAAGTGGGACAACCAGGGAGGGGATTATATCCCCATGTGGGTGGCGGATATGGATTTGCCCGCCCCGCAGAAGGTGGTGGACGCGGTGATCCGCCGGGCCGAACACCCGGTCTACGGTTATCCGGTGCTGGGCAAAGAGTACACAGACTGCGTTGTGAGCTACTACAAGCGCCTGTATGACTTTGATCTTCCGGCGGAATGGATTGTGTGGGTGCCTGCGGTGATGCCGGGAGCCAATATGGCCTGCCGGATGCTGGGCGGCACCATCATGAACAACATTCCCATGTATCCCCATATCCGCAAGCTGGCCGCCGAGACCCAGCTCCCCCGGCTGGAGGTCCCGCTCCGGCAGGATGAAAACGGGCGGTATGAGATGGACTGGGAGGCCATGGAAACGGCCATTGCCGCCGCGCCCGGCGTCACCACCTTTGTTCTGTGCAGTCCCCACAATCCGGTGGGACGGGTGTTCAGCCGCCAGGAGCTGGGCCAGCTGGCGGATTTCTGCTGCCGCCATGGCCTGACCGTGCTATCGGATGAGATTCACAGCGAATTGATCTTCGATGACAACGTCCACACCCCCTTTTTCCTGGTGAATGACTGGGCGCGGGAGCACTCCATCACCCTGACCAGCGGGGCCAAGACCTACAATATCCCCGCCCTGCCCATGGCCTTTGCGATTGTGCCCAATGCAAAACTGCGTCAGAAGTACCAGGCATTCATCGCCGGCCTGGCGGCCGTGCCCAACGTGCTGGCCATGGAGGCGTTCCGGGTCTCCTACAACGAGTGCGGTGCATGGAAGGAAGCCCTGCTGCGGCATCTCCAGTCCAACCGGGACTACATGGAGCAGCGGATTGCCGAAATGCCCGGCCTTCATGTGACCCACAACGAGGCGACCTTCCTGGCGTGGATCGACTGCCGGGAGACAGGCCTGGAAGATCCCTGGCGCTTTTTCCGGGAAAAGGCGGGGGTCAACTTCAACAATGGCGTCGACTTCGGCTGCCCGGGCTTTGTCCGCATCAATTTCGCCTGCACCCGTGCGCAGCTGACCCGGGCTCTGGATCAGATGGAGGCGGCCCTTCGGGCGAGACAGGGATAATGGAATACGGAAAAATCATCTGTCTGGGTCTGGTGTTTGTCGTCATCGTTCTGCTGATCCGGGCCAAAAAGCCCCTGTATCTGGCGATTGGGGGAGGCATCCTCGCGTCGATTGTGCTCTATCGCGTTTCGCCCGGCGATACCGTCCGGGTGCTGGTGGAGGAGACCTTTTCGTCGGAGAACATCAGCGTATTGATGAGTTTTTACCTGGTCACATTCCTGCAAAAGATGCTGGAACACCGTGACAGGCTGAGCAACGCCCAGAAAGCGTTCAGCGTGCTGTTTCAAAATCACCGGGTCAACGCGGCGGTGTCCTCCACCATCATTGGACTTTTGCCTTCTGCCGCGGTGATGACGGTCTGTGCCGAGATGGTGGACCAGACCTGCGGGGAGGCCCTGGATCGGAAAGAGAAGCTGTTTGTCTCCTGTTATTACCGCCATATCCCGGAGATGTTCCTCCCCACCTTCAGCGCGGTGCTTTTGGCCCTGACCATCAACCACCAGAACGCCGGCCTGTTTGTGCTGAGCATGCTGCCCGCCGTGGCCGCCGCCTACCTGCTTCCGTTTTTCTTCTACCTGCGGAAAGTTCCCGCCGGGACCATCCAGCCGGTGAATGCCGGGGAGAAGCGGGAAAACCTGGTCAGCCTCCTCCGAAATCTCTGGTCCCTGATCGCGGTTGTGCTGCTCATCGTCTGCTTTGGGCTGACGGTCTGTCAGGCCACCCCCATCGTGATTCTGGCGGAGATCCTGCTGGACCGTTTCAGGCCCAAAGAGCTGCTCTCCATCCTGCGGGAAGCGGCGGAGCCGGTGCTGCTGGTCAACATCTACCTGGTCATGCTGTTCAAGGCGATGATTACCTTTACCGGGGTGGTGGGCATCCTGCCGGACTTTTTCCAGCAGTTCCCCATCCCTGTGGCGGTGTCCTTTGCACTGATCTTCTTTGTTGGCTCGGTGGTCAGCGGCTCCCAGGCCATCGTTGCCCTCTGCCTGCCGATGGCCATTGCCGCCATCTCCAACGGCGGCATCGCCCTGATGGTGTTCCTGATGAGCATTGCATGGGCCGCCATGCAGATTTCGCCGACCCATGTATGTGCCTTCGTCGCCTGCCAGTATTACGGCACCACCCTGGGGGATCTGCTGGTCAAAGCGGTGCCGGTTCTGCTCCCTTTCTGTGTCTTTGTATTTGGATACAGTTTGCTTTTGGGGCTCCCCATCTAAGCGTTTTCCTCCCCTCAGAATATCTGTTGTGTAAAAGGGACCTGGCCCAATGGCCGGGTCCCTTTTACACAACTGCGGGAGGGGAGCGCATGAATTTCATTTGAAGAAGCCCTGTCGGCAGAACCTTGGGTGTGGTATACTGAAAAGGTCAGGCGGCAGGGCCTTTTAAATATGGTGGCTGCGCCGGTAAGCCAGAGGGGTTTGCCCATAGGTGCGTTTGAACAGCTTGATGAAATAATTGGTGTCCAGGATGCCCACTTGTGCGGCGATCTGGTTGACGGGGAGATTGCTTTCCACCAGGCGGCGGGCAGCTTCCCGCATCCGCACCTCGTTCAGATAGGTGATGGGAGGCTTGCCGGTCTCCTT
>CALWZL010000066.1 GCA_944385995.1 uncultured Faecalibacterium sp. | reverse complement strand
GAGTGCCTGGACCAGAAGGGCTACATCGTTCCCGGCCTGGGCGATGCCGGCGACCGGATCTACGGCACCAAGTAAGCTTCTTTCCCCTAACGATCACAAAACCCCGTTCTGCAGCTGTGCAGAACGGGGTTTTTCTTTTTGTTTTTGTGCCGGCGCGCTCCGCCTGTAGTCATCTTAAATCGACTTCGCAGTGGAGCGAGCCGCAGGCCGGGAGCTTTGCAAACAGGTGACCCCTCTTGCGCTTAGCCGATTTTTACGGCGCGCCAAGGCTGGCGCTTGCAAAAATCGGAGCGCGGCGCCAAGCACACCTCGCTGCTTCGTCCACTGGACGCGCTTCGGTGTGCTTGCCTTTCTTCCAGAAAAGGAAGTCAGCGGCCGCGGCCACCGCCGCCGCCGTGGCTTCTGCCGCCGCCCATGCCGCCAAAACCGCCGGGCCGGCCGCCGCGGGGACCGCCAAACCCACCGCCGCGGGGCGGACGGGGTCCGCGGAATCCACCGCCCATGGGAGGCCGGGGTCCGCGAGGCGGGCGGGGCGGATGGTAATGATGATGTCCCATCCCGAACCAGAATCCGCCGCCGCGGGGCGGAGGCGGAGGCCCGTCATGAGGACCGCGGGGTCCCCGGGGCATCAAAATGCTGAGAAGCACCACAGCTACAATGATGATTACCACAATTTCCATAACCCCATCTCCTTTCCATCCAGAATGGAATCTTCGTCAAGGTGTCGTAAGTACCGGGACATTCCTGTCCCGCTCAATCCGGGGGAAACTCCGGGCAAAGGCAGAAAAGGAAGTCAGCGGCCGCGGCCGCCGCCGCCGCCGTGGCTGGACCCGCCGCCCATGCCGCCGAAGCCGCCCCCGCCAAAGCTGCCGCCGCCGAAACCGCCGCCCATGGGCGGCCGGGGCCCCCGGGGGCCCCGCGGGGGAGGCGGCGGGGGCATGTGATCGTGGTAATGGTTATGGTAGTGCCGGTGATACCGGGGCCCGCGGAAAGCGCTGCCCAGGCCAAACCCAAAGCAGAAGGGGAACAGACCGTTGAGCAGTTCCCCAAAGACCAGAATCACCACCACCGCCAGCAGGGCCAGCCCCACCAGGATGGCGCCTATGTCGGAAACGCTGGACTGGGGCACTGCCTCTCCGCTGTTCAAGTCTACGCCGTAAATCTCGGCAATGGTGCTTGCCACCGCGTCCGCGCAGGTCTCAACGGCTGCATCGTAGTTTTTCGCCGCGAAGTTGTCCTCCATGGTCTGGGCCAGGGTGCTGGCCTGACGGTCCAGGGTGGAGTTGCGGAACCCGTCGCCATAGGTCAGATAATAGTCGCCGTCGGCATAGAGAGGGGACTGCATCACCAGCAGGATCAGGACGCCGTTGTTCTCGCTGGCGCTGCCGATGCCCCAGGCATTGAAAGCCTCCAGGGCGTAGTCCTCAGTGGATGCACTGCCGGTATACTGCACCGTCAGGACGCCGATCTGGGCGCCGCTGCAGTTGGCTTCCAGCTTGCCGTTCAGCTCGTCCATATAGGCGGTCACCGAATCGGACAGCACCCCGGCGTCATCCACAACGCACTGATCCGCCGGCAGGCTGGGCAGGGTGACGGCCGCCGAGGCCGGAATCACCGCCACAACCGCCATGACCACACAGGCCGCCGCGCCGGCTGCAATCTTTTTCCACAGATGTTTCATCCAAACACCTCCAGTTCCTGGATGCCGAACAGTTCCTTGAGCAGGTTTGCTGGGAAACCGTCGGTCTGGTTTTGATAGGCGGTCACCGCTTCGTTATAGTGGAGGCTGCCCAGGACGGTGCCCGCACTGTTGAACCGTCCATACTGGGTCTGGACCGCCCCCATGTTCAGGGGGTCATCCGCCAGGGCCTGCATCTGGCCATACAGCAGATTGATGGCCGAATCCAAAGCCTCATCGGCGTCGTACATCTCGCCCATTCCCGCCGTGCCTTCCGACACCCGGGTCTGACAGTCCTCAAAGGCATCCAACGCCTGCTGAGCTGCAATCACCCCATTGCTGTCAGCGCCAAGGCCCGGCGTGTTGATGGCGGTGGTGATGACATTGGCCGCCGTATAGGCCCGCTCGTTCAGCTCGTCGCTGAGGGTGTAGCCGTTGTCGGCGTCCACGCCGACGGTATACCAGCTCTCTGCCTCGTTGTAGCGGCTGCGCAGCTTGAGTCCGCCGACAACCACCGCCGACCCCGCCAGAATCACCACGGCCAGCAAAAGCGCCGCCGCCCGGGTGCGCAGCGCCGCCGGCAGGGCCTTTTCCAGGCCGGCCAGCTGTTTCTGAACGGGCGTCAGGCTGCGGGCCGGCGCGTCCTGCTCCACCTTGCGGTAGCTGGACGCGTCAAACCCCTCCGACGCCGCCTTCTTTTGTTCAAAATCTGCATTCGCCATATCAGCTGCGGATCTCCATCATCTTTTGTTTCAGCTCGTCCTCGATGCGGGTCAGCTCCTGTTCGGCTGCCTGCCGCTTGCTCCGGCCCTCGCTCTGGATCTTGTTCAGTTCGTCCAGGGTCTCGATCAGGCTCTTGTTGGTCTGCTGCAGGGTCTCGATGTCCACCACGCCCCGCTGGCTCTCTTTGGCCGTCTCGATGGTCCCCATCTTGAGGGCCTCGGCATTCTTTTTCAACAGGTCGTTGGTCATATTGGTGACCGCCCGCTCGGCCTCCATAGCCCGCTGGCTGTGAGCCAGGCCCAGGGCCAGAACCATCTGATTCTTCCACAGCGGAATGGTATTCACAATGGTGGACTGAATCTTTTCGGCCATCATGGTGTTGTTGTTCTGGAGCAGCCGAATCTGCGGACCCATTTGGAGGCTGATATTCCGGGTCAGCTCCAGATCATACAGCTTTTTCTCAAACCGTTCGCACTGGTCCGCCAAATCCCGGGCCGACTGGGCGTCCTCGGGCAGGCCGCTGCGCTTGGCTTTGTCCATCGCCTCCTGCAATGCGCCGGTCCGCACATCCGCCAGCTTCTTCTTGCCGGCCAGGATATACATGGACAGCTCCTTGAAATAGGCCATGTTCAGCTCGTACATCTTATCCAGCATGGCGATGTCCTTGAGCAGCTGCACCTGGTGGCCTTCCAGCATGGACTGGATGTTCTCCACGTTGGTTTCCACCTTGTTGTACTTGCTCTTCATCTGCTGCAGCTGGTTCTGCTTCTTTTTCAGGAACCCAAAAAGCCCCTTCTCCTCCTCGGCAGCATCAAAGCTCTTGAGCTCGGTGATCAGATCGGTAATCATATCCCCCACTTCGCCCAGGTCCTTGGTGGAAACCTTGGCCAGGGCTGCCTCTGAGAAATCGCCGATTTTCTTCTGGCTGGCAGCGCCGTACTGGAGGACCTGCTGGCTGTTGGTGATATCAATCTTGGCGGCGAAATCGTCCACCATCTTCTGCTCTTCCGGGGACAAGCGGACTTCCTGCTGGACCGGCTCGGGCTGTTTTTCCTCCTCGGCGGGAGTCTCCAGGTCACCCGTCGGGTCCAGCGTCAGGCTGGGGGCAGCGGGCATATCGAAATCAAAATTCAGGGCGTTGTTGTCTGCCATGGCAAGATTCATCCTTTCTCACAATCCATACCGCAATCGTATGGTTCTCAGCTGTTTCAACAGAAATACATTCGTTTATGGATCCATAGGGAAAACTCAGGCAGGGTTGTCTTTGGGATAGTCCGCTCCCCCAGCGGGGGAGCTGTCGCCGCAGGCGACAGAGGGGGGACTCCTCTAAACCATGCGGTACCTCCACATCCCCTTTTTCAGAGCACGCCGCCCATGGTACCGGGCCCCCGACCGGGGGCAGCGGCACAGCCGCGGGGGATACCGCTGAGGGCGGGTGGGCGGGTTTTACAATCCCTGGTTCTTCATCAGGGTTTCCAGCACCGCCAGATCGGCCGACAGATCCATGCTCTCGGAAGCGTAGAGGGCATCCAGCTGGTGTTCAAAGGCGGCGGCAATGGCCCCCATGTTCCGCTCCACTTCGGTGCGGACCGACGCGGCGTTTTCACCCCGCACCCCCTGCCGGGCCATGGCCGCATACTGTTCCAGCACATGGACCGCGTCGGGCAGATAGTAGTTTGCAAAGCGGCGGATCTGTTTGGCTTTGGCGGGGCTGGCCTCCACCACCTCGACGATGGAACGGCCGGCCCGCTCCATCCGGTCCATGGCCGCCGACAGCTGGGGATCGGGCAGGGCGTCATTCAGCGCATGAAGGGTGTCCAGCTTCTGCTGGATGTCGGTGAGCATCTGGTCCACATCGCCGCTGCCGGTATGAAAGGGCACTTCCCGCTCGATGACCTGGGGCGGGCAGACCCGGCGGGCCACAAGAAAGGCGGCCGCTGCGCCCACCAGCATCAACGCCAGCGCCCAGAGCTGATACACCGGCAGGGCAAGGCACAGCACAAGCCCGGCCGCTGCCGCCGCATAAAAAGGCAGGACGCTGGGTTTTTCGGTGCGGATGATTTTACTCATGGTGCGTTCTCCTTTGCAAGGCAAAAACAATCCATTCAATCTACTCTAATCATAAAGCCTTTTCCCAAAAACGCAAGCGTTTAGGTTCAGAATTTACAGCTTGGAAATGATTTAGACGTTTCTTTTTCACCGCAGGTAGGGTTCCAGCGCCTGTCCCCAGGCTGTCCGCAGCCGCTCCATCTGCCAGGCTGCATTGGCGGGGCTGGTGCTGGGCAGCCGGACGGCCGGTATTCCGCTGACCGGCTGCATGTAGCGGGTGTAGAGTTTGTGGGCGGCGGCTCCGTTGCAGAACACCGCCTCGATGGGCGCCCTGGCCAGCAGGGCGGCGATGTCCTCCGGCACTGCGTCCCGGATGGAAGCATCCGACGCCCCCTCAATGGTGCAGCTGGCCAGCACGTCCCAGAGGGCCAGGTTGTGGCGCAGGATCAGGCCCCGCTTGGCCTCAATGTCCTCCCGGGCCGGGACCGGCTCACCGGTCAGGCTGGCCAGCAGGGGCCAAAAGCGGTTGTTGGGATGGCCATAGTAAAAGCCCATGGCCCAGCTTTTGGGACTGGGCCAGCTGCCCAGAATCAGGGCCCGGCTGCGGGGGCCGTAAACCGGTGGAAAGCTCATCCCTTGAACGCGCCTCCCCAGGCCGAGCCCAGATCCCGGCCGGAAGGTTCCGCCCGGGGCCCGTCAAACCAGAGCTCCTCGATGAGGGCGGCCAGACCGTCCTCCCGCACGTCGCCGATGATCCGGTCGGCGGCGGCTTTGGCGTCGGGGCTGCCGTTGGCCATGCAGCAGCCCAGGCCGGCGGCTTTCAGCATCCCGATGTCGTTGGCCGAGTCGCCGGCAGCCACCGTCTCGGCCAGGGTGATGCCCATGGCCTGGCAGAGGCCGGCCAGGCCGGTTCCCTTGTCCACCCCTTCCCGGACGATGTCATAACAGCACCAGTTCTTTTCGTCCCGGCCACCCACCTGCATGAAATGCAGATTCAGATGGCCGAATTTTTCCTGGAAGGCGGTGACCGCTTCCTCCGGGCAGATCATAAAGGCGGCGTGGGGCATATCGATCAGATGGCGGTCCTGGTCCTCGCCGTCCACACAGACAAGGCCCGGGCTGCCCATCCGCTCATACCGGGTCCGCAGTCCCTCATAGCCGCAGTAGGCGTAATAGGCATCCCGGAAATTGAACTGGAGCAGATAGTTGTAATCCTCGCAGAAGTCCACCAGGGCATACATCTCCTCCGGGATCAGGGGCCGCTCATAGACCGGCACCCCGTCCCGGTCCACCACATAGGCGCCGTTGCAGGTGATGGCGTAGTCAAACCGGATCTTTCCCAGCTGGCCCGGGTTCCTGATGGCCGGCCAGGCCCGGCCGGTGCTGAGGACAAAGGTACCCCCGGCAGCCTGCATCTTTTGGACGGCGGCCTCCACCGCAGGGCGGGGACGTTTCTCCCCGAAGGGAACCAGGGTATTGTCGTAATCGCTGGACAGAAGTTTGTATTTCATGATTTCCTCACTTGTTTGGTTTTCTCAGCCGTTGCGGCAGCCGGTCAGATCACAGATCACTTCCCCCGCCAAAATCAGCCCTGCCGCCGACGGCACAAAGGCCAGAGAGCCGGGGGCGCGTTTTTTGGGTGCGCCGGGCCGGGCGGTGGATGAAGGGGCCGTTTCGGGCTGGATTTCTTCGGTCCGGGGAGCAAGAGGCGGTTCTTTGGAATAGACTACTTTGAGGTGTTGGATCCCCCGTTTGCGGCACTCGGTCCGCATCACCCGGGCCAGCGGGCAGACCGACGTGTCGTAAATGTCGGCCACCTCAAAGCGGGAGGGGTCCAGCTTGTTGCCGGCCCCCATCGAGCAGATGATGGGCACCCCCGCCTCCCTGGCCTGCACCACCAGGGCCAGCTTGCCGGTGACAGTGTCGATGGCGTCCACCACATAGCTGTACTGGGTGAAGTCAAATTGTCCCGCCGTCTCGGGGGTGTAAAAAGTCTTGTAGGTGCGGACCACAATGTCCGGGTCGATGTCCCGGACCCGGGCCGCGGCGGCGTCCACCTTGTACTGTCCCAGGGTGG
>CALWZL010000065.1 GCA_944385995.1 uncultured Faecalibacterium sp. | reverse complement strand
CAGACACAGGGGCGGTTCTTGATGGGGGCTGGCCGGGCCAGGCGGGAAAATCTTGGATGGCTTCATGGCAACACAGCCCGGAATACCCTGTACAGCCCCCAATAAAAAACGAGACAGGCATCCCCAAAGGCTGCCTGTCTCATTTTTACGGCTGTCTGCTGCGTCAGCCTATCCAATCCATGCCGGGGAACACTTCAGAAAAACCGCTCACTTGGCAGCGGCATTCAGACCGGCGATCCGGCCAAAGGTCATGATGTCGGGGTAAGCGTTGCCGCCCAGACGGTTGTTGCCGTGGATACCGCTGGTGACCTCGCCGGCCGCATACAGGCCGGGGATGGCGTTGCCGTCGGCATCCAGAACCTCGGCGTTCTCGTTGATCTCAATACCGCCCATGGTGTAGTGGACGGTGGGGGTACGCAGGCTTGCGTAGAAGGGACCCTGCTCGATCACCGAATCGGCGCTGGCCGACTTGCCGAACTCGTCCTCGCCGCTGAGCATGCCGGCGTTGTATTTTTCAACGGTGGCGGTCAGGGCAGCGGGGTCCACCCCGATCTTCTCGGCCAGCTCTTCCAGGGTATCGGCCACATAGGAGTGTCCGTCTGCCAGCAGGCTCTCGATCAGGTCGTTGCGGGTGGGATCATCTGCAATCTCGCTGCTGTCCACAATCAGCCACATCTCGCCGTCGGTCTGCTCCAGCTCGGCCATGCTGATGGCGTAGCGGGTATTGTCCTCATTGATGAAGCGCTGACCCTCCTTGTTGACAAAGAGATACTCGGTGGCGCTCAGCCAGTTGCCGACAAACTCGCTCACACAGCCGCAGTCGTCAATGGGGTCGCCCAGGGGATGGACCTGGATCTGATCCAGGTTAATCAGGCTGCCGCCCACCGACTCGGCCAGGGCCAGACCATCACCGGTGCTGGTAACGGCGCAGCTGTGCAGGGTGGTGGTAATGGTGCCATTGCTGTACTTGAGAACCAGGTCGCTGTCGGCGCCATAACCGCCGGAGGTGAGAATCACGCTCTTGGCGTTGACGGTGATCTTGCTGCCGTCGGTGCGGGTGGCCTCGCAGCCCACCACAGCGCCGGTGTCATCGGTCAGCAGGGCGGTCACCTGGGCGTTGGTCTCGATGATGGCGCCGCGCTCGGTGGCGTAGTCTTCCAGTTTCTCGATGTAAACCCGGCCGCCGTTGTCGCCTTCCTCGCCGGTGGCTGCCACCAGGTCCACCTGATGGCCGCGGGTCCACTTGCCGCCAATGGGCATGAAGATGTAATCCGACTTGAAGGGGATGCCGATCTCATCCTTCAGCCACTCCAGGGTGACCGGGGCCTGTTCGGCAAAGACACGGATCAAGGCAATGTTGTCTATGGAACCGCCGCCCTGGTAGGTCTGGAGGGCATGCCAGTTCACACTGTCAAACAGATTTACGCCGTCGTTGGCCTGCCACTCCGCATAGTCGGCGGCCACGTCATCCAGCAAAGCCTGATATTCGGGGTCATCGGTCTCGACGCTGATGGCCTCTTCCACCTCTTTGCAGTTGTCGGCTGTCATTTCCACCGTGCTCTGGAGTTCGGGGTCGGCGCTGTCATAGGTGCCTTCGCCCAGTTTGGTGTTGCCGCCGATGGCCGCAGCCTTTTCCAGAACCAGCACGCTGGCTCCCTCGGCGGATGCACTGGCAGCGGCTGCCATGCCTGCGCCGCCGGCACCGACCACCACGACATCCACATCATAGGTGGAATCCTCGCCCTTGGCGGTGGCAACTTCGGTCTTATAGTCTTCAGGGTCCAGGCCGGCCTTGGTCAGCGCGTCGGCCACAGCGGCCAGCAGGCCGTTGCTGGTCAGGGTGGCGCTGGCAACCGTATCCACTGCCAGCGAGTTGTTCTCCACCATCAGGGGAATCATTTCATCGAAGGCCATCGAACCGATTCCGTCGGTCTCCTGCTCCTCGGTGACCTCGATGCCCGTGATGGCGCCCGCATCATCCAGGGTCACAGCTACCACAATATCGCCGTTTCGACCCTCGCCGGTGCCTTCATACGTTCCGGCCAGGCTGCCGCTGCCCGCAGTCGAAGAACTGCTGCCGCAGCCTGTCAGCAGCCCCCATGCCAGCGAAAGCGCCAGCGTCAGGGCAACTACTTTCTTTCTCATGATATTACCTCCTGTTTTTCTTTCCGTACCATACGGAAACCCGTACGATATAATTTTAACATAGTCCGTTTTAAAATACCAATGCTAAAATACCGCCCGATCCACAGCCAAAAGGTTATCATTTGCGGTATAATACATCCGGGAAGGCATCGTTTGCGCCTGCCAAGAACAAAGAAAAGGTGACCGCCATGACACTGAACCAACTTCGGTATTTTCAGGTTCTGGCCCGCATGGAACATTTTCACCATGCAGCGGCAAGTCTCTACATCTCCCAGCCCGCCCTCAGCCGCGCCATCTCCCAGCTGGAGCAGGAACTGGGCGTCTCCCTTTTTGAAAAAAGGGGCCGAAACGTCGCCCTGACCCCGGAAGGCCGGATCTTCCTGGAGTACACCGATCGGGCCCTGGAGCAGCTGGACCAGGGCATCGCCCAGATCTCCTCGTTTGCCTCCATGAGCGACGGGGTGTCGATTGGGTGCGTGCTGCCAGCTGTCAGCACCTACCTCGCGCCCCTGCTGGAGCGATACCGGCAGAAACTCGGCCGGCCTTTCCGGTGCCGGACCTGGACCGGCGCTTCCCAGGAACTGTTGGAAGGCATGCTGAACGGCCGCTATGATATGATCTGATTTACTGTTCCTATATTCCCCACACCAAAGGGGTGCATTTCACCCCGGTATGCGCTTTTCCTTACTGCGTGGTGACCCGCAAGAATGATCCCCTGGCTTCCAGGCCGTTCGTTCTCCCGGAGGACTTGAACGGACGTGCCATGCTGTTCACTGAGCCCAAGCCTTACGCCGACATCATCCGCGGCGTGCTGGCGGCTCTCCACGTTACGCCCAGGGTTGCCGGCCTTTCCAACGACGAGACCGTCCTTTTGGGGATGGTCGAGGCCGGGCTGGGCGTCTTTATCAGCACCGACTATCCCCAGATCCACAGCGACCAGATCGCCATCCTGCCCCTGCGGCAGGACCGGCTTCTCCGCTATGTTTATCTGGCCACCTGCGAGGGCCGCAGCTATTCCCCTCACGCCCAGAGCCTGATTGCCTACAGCCTCCAGCAGGCTCCCTCTCTCATTCCCGAACACCATCTCCCCTGACCGCAAAACGCCGGGCTGCTCCGGTGTGCCGCTCGGGCGGACCCGGCCCAGGCAACGGCCCAAAAGCGTGCCTGCATTTGAAATACAGTTTCTTTCTGTTCGCCGGATACCCGGGAAATTCCCTTGCAGTTTCCAAGGTTTTCCATTATAATGAAAGTACTGTACTTTTCGGGGGGTCTGGCAGCAGTCCACAAACCCGATCATTCCAGCCTGCGCCGCCGTTTTCAAGTGGTTTCGGGCTGTTTTGTTTTGCCGCAGCCTCACCGGCAGAGGCGGAAAAGAGGAATACATCATGGAATTCTACGGAACCATCGGCCCGGCCTGTGCCGATCTCTCCACCCTGCAAAAGATGGTCCAAGCAGGGATGACCGGCATTCGGATGAACCTGTCCCACGGTTCTCTGGCCGAACATGCCGACTGGCTCAATCTGATCCATCAGGCCGGCATCCGGGAACTGTTGATCGACTTGCAGGGCCCCGAACTGCGGATCGGGCGTCTGGCGGAACCGGTCTTTTTGAAGGCAGACGGTCCTCTTTTGCTGGGTGAGGCGGGCATTGCCTGTCCCGCTGCCCTGGTGGAGGCGGTCCGGCCGGGACAGGAGCTTTTGCTGGACGACGGCAAACTGCTGGCGCGGGTGGACGATGCAGCAGGCGGAACCCTGCGCTGTACCGTTTTGCGGGGCGGACTGCTGGAAAGCCGCAAGAGCATCGCGGCGCCGGGTGTGACCATCCATTCCCCCACCCTCACCGCCGAGGACCTGCAAAATCTGAACATGGCGGTTTCCTGCGGGGTGACCGGCGTCATGCTCCCCTTTGTCCGGGGTCCAGAGGATCTGTCGGCCCTGCGCCGCGCCCTGCGGCAGGCCGGCGGGGAACAGATTCGGATCTTTGCCAAGATCGAAAATCAGGCCGGCGTCGCCGCCCTGCCCGCCCTTCTGCCCCTGGCAGATCAGATTGTAATTGCCCGGGGGGACCTGGGCAACGCCATCCCGCTTTGGGAGCTGCCCGCCTGTCAGAAGCGGCTGGCCTCACTCTGCCGGGGCGCCGGCGTTCCCTTTATGGTGGTGACCCAGATGCTGGACAGCATGTGTGCCCGGGCGGTTCCCACCCGCGCCGAGGTCTGCGACATCTACAACGCCGTGCTGGACGGCGCTTCCAGCCTGATGCTCACCGGTGAGACGGCAGCAGGCCGCTACCCTGTAGAAGCCATGTCCTATCTGGTCCGCACCGCCCGCACTGCCCTTTGAGCCATATCACACAACCGAGAAAGAGGGACGAGATGTCAAAAACAAGAAAGATTTATTTTGCGCGATTGGTGGGACGGTGTCTGATTCTGATCCTGTGCTGCCTGCTGTACCGGTTCCGTCGGGGTGTCTTTGATGTGCTGTCGGGGATGAACTTTTTCAAAACGCCCTCTCCCCTCCACCTGCTGTGGGCGGTGTGGGTGATGGATATGTTCCTTCAGATCGTTCCCATCAGGAACAAGGTTCCTCTGGGCTCCCAGAAACTGTTTGCCAACCATTTTCGGCCCATCCGGGAAAAAATCAATTACGAGGGCCTGCGGAATTATGTGGTCTCCACCACCAAGGCCGCCTACAAGGTCTTTGTCCTCTGGTGCCTCCTGATTGCCGGCATCGGGGCCCTCTACTTCTGGGGCATCCTGGACAAAATCACCCTCTTCATGATCTCGGTCCTGTTCTATGTCTGCGATCTGATCTGCGTGCTGATTTGGTGCCCTTTCCGGCTGATTATGAAAAACCGCTGCTGCACCACCTGCCGCATCTTCAACTGGGATCACCTGATGATGTTTTCCCCGCTGATTTTTGTGGGCGGATTTTACGCCGGTTCCCTGGTCCTGATGGCCGCCATCGCCTGGCTGGTGTGGGAACTCTGCGTCATGATGTATCCCGAGCGCTTCTGGGACCACTCCAATGCGGCCCTCAAATGTTCCGAGTGCACCGACAAACTCTGCACCCAGTATTGCCACAAACTCCGCACCTGACCCTTTCAGAACAAAAACCTCCCTGCACGGCCATTGCCTGCACAGGGAGGTTTCTTTGTTTGTGCCCTTTTACTCCAGCATCGAGACGGTCAAAACCACCACGCCCAGCACCACCAAAATCACACCGGTGGCACGGTTGAGGGTTTTGGGTTCGGCCTTGTTGGCAAAGACTGCGGCCACCCGCGCCCACACAAAGGTGAAGATCACACACAGGATGAACACCAGGCCGTCCGGTTTGCCGGCGATGGCGAAATGCGAGATGGCACCGGTCAATGCGGTAAAGGTCATGATAAAGACACTGGTGCCGACGGCTGTTTTCAGTTCATAGCCCAGCACCGATGTCAGAATCAACAGCATCATCATGCCGCCGCCTGCTCCCATGAATCCGCAGATGAAGCCGATTCCAATGCCGCATACCAGCGATTCGATGGCGCGCCGCCGGGGCGTGACCGAATCCATCGATTCTTTGGTGGTCATAACCGGCATCACGATGAACTTGACGCCCAGCAGGAAGGTCATAAAGACCGAGAAATTGCCAATGGTGACCGACGGGATCAAACTGGACACAAAACTTCCCACCACCGTAAAAACCAGGACACTGACCATCATAATCAGGCCGTTGCGGATATCGAGATTTTTGTGTTTTCCGTAAGTATAAGCAGAAACGGCGCTGGCCAAAACGTCAGAGGACAGGGCAATGCCCACCGCCATATACGAATCCATATGCAGAAAGGTTACCAGCATGGGGGTGATGACGGCTGCGGCGCTCATCCCGGCAAACCCCGTCCCAAGGCCGGCCCCCATGCCGGCAAAAAAGGTAACCAATACGATGACAAGCAAATTCATTCCCATTTTCCCTCTTTCGGCGCCCGGGAGAGGTTCTCCCGGATTTTTTCCACCACCCGGACAAAGGCCTTCCGGTCCTCCTCCGGGATGTCCTGAAACAATCCATCCAGAAAGGCCTGCTGAAACCGACGCCCCCGCTCAATCACCGGCTGGGCCAGCTCGGTACAGAACAACAGAATTCGCCGCCGGTCCTCCTGATCGGGACGGCGCTCCAGCAATCCCTCCCGCACCAACTTGTCCACATTGATCGAGACCAGGTTCGCCTTCAGCCCCCGCACCGCCACAATGTCCCTGGCCGACCGGTAAGACGGATTGTTGGCCAGGAACATCAGAATGTCAAAAGCGGTCTGGGGCATCTGCATCTCCCGGCACAGAGGCTTGCAAGCCTCTGTATAGGCCTCCAGCAAGTCGTGGGCAAAGTCCACACTCACATGTTCCACTTTTTCGCCTC
>CALWZL010000064.1 GCA_944385995.1 uncultured Faecalibacterium sp. | reverse complement strand
CATCGCTGACCGTCTGATGGCTTTTGCGGCCCTTGATGTCCACCACGGCGCCGATGCCGCAGGCATCGTGCTCAAACTGGGGATCATAGAGGCCGAGGGGCGCTGTGCGTTCGGTAAATTGATCCATTTCCTTTCCCATCCTATTCTATCATGTCTGAAAGGCAGCGGCCGGCGCACATTCCGCCGGCACGCAACCGGGTAAAACAAAAAGGCGTTCCTGACAGGCATAGGATACCCGTCAGGAACGCCTTTGTTCCGGTACCTTATATTATACAGCGTAATGAAACACTTTCAAGTGACGGATGCAACAAATAATAAACACCCAAACCGCCTATTTTCTGCAAAACGCACACAAGCACACCCGAGCCGGGCATGCCTGCATCTTCCGGGGAAACCATCCGCGATGGGTCACGGCTCATTGAGCAGGTGAATCATCAACTGCTGGGCGACCTTGGCCTCGGGAATCGGGAAAGCGGGAAAGACATGGGTCATCCCGTTGAATACATAGGTGCTGTGGGGGATTCGGCGCTGATCCAGCATCCGGTGGAACTTCATGGTGTCGGGATAGAGGACCTCCCGGGTGCCGGTCAGCATGGTGATGGGGGCTATGCCCTGGGGATCGCCAAAGATGGGGCTGACATAGGGGTGGGACATCTTTTCCTTGCCGCCGGCCCACATCTCCCCCATGATCCGCAGCCGCCAGGGAGAGAGGGCCGGGTCCAGTTTTTCATAGACTTCCAGGCGCTCGGGGTCGGTGTGGAGGTCCAGCCAGGGGCAGATCAGAACCAGCCGGCGGGGCTGGGGGCGGCCCTGGTCCCGCAGATAGTAGGCAAAGCCAAGGCCCAGACCGCCGCCGGAAGAATCGCCCATGATGGTGATTTGTTCGGGGCCCTGTTCGGCGCAGAGGGCGTCGTAGAGCGTCAGCAGCTTGGGGAAGGTGTCGGTGTAGTTGTAGGCCGGAATTTTGGGATAGACCGGGAAAACCGCCATTGCATGGGTACCCCGGGCCAGGTGGTCCACCATTTTGAAGTGCATCGAAGTGGGCGGGTTCATATAGGCGCCGCCGTGGAGGTAGAGCAGAACGTTCTGACGGGGAACCGGCTGCCGGTTCCAGGTGAAGGTCTGCATCCCGCAGGCGTCGTCCTCCTCCACCGGCTGATTGACAATCCGGTAGGGGGAGGGATAAAGGGCGGTGTTCTTTTTGCGCATTTGATCGATGTAGGCCCGGCAGTGGGCCTCTGTCTTTTCGGTGCAGGGGGTCTGCTTGCTGGTCAGCCGGAGAAGGGCATTGAGGGCGTGGCTGCGCAGAGAGGGGGAGACGGTATAAGTTCGCAGCATCGGGGACTCCTTTCCTTGTTGAAAAATCCGCGAAAAACGCTGTAATTTGTATGCCTGTAATACAAGTATAGCCGAAAAGTACCATCTGTCAACCGGCGGTTTGAATCAAAGGTTTCCCGCCGACAGAAAAAGCGGGCACACCGCTGAGGCGTGCCCGCAGAAGGACTTGGTTTGACAGAGGAAAACTCAGTAGGTGATGCCCTGTGCCATCATGGCGGTGGCCACCTTCAGGAAGCCGGCGCAGTTGGCGCCCACCATCAGGTTGCCCTCGGCGCCCACCTCGACGGAAGCGTCGTAGCTGGCGTGGAAGATGCCTTCCATGATGCCCTTCAGCTTGGCATCCACTTCCTCGAAGGTCCAGCTCAGACGCTCGCTGTTCTGGCTCATCTCCAGGCCGGAGGTAGCGACGCCGCCGGCGTTGGTGGCCTTGGCGGGTCCGTACAGGACGCCGTTGGCCAGGTAGACCTCGATGGCCTCGGGGGTGCTGGGCATGTTGGCGCCCTCGCAGACGACGGTGCAGCCGTTCTTCACCAGGATCTCAGCCGAAGCCTTGTTGATCTCGTTCTGGGTGGCGCAGGGCAGAGCGATGTCGCAGGGAGTCTCCCAGATGCGGGTGCAGTCTGCCACATAGGTGGCGCCGGGATGGGTCTCGGCGTACTCCTTGATCCGGCCGCGGCGGACTTCCTTCAGATCCTTGACGTAGGCCAGGTCGATGCCGTTGGGATCGTAGACGTAGCCGTTGGAGTCGCTCATGGTAACGACCTTGCCGCCCAGCTGGGTAGCCTTCTCGCAGGCGTAAATGGCCACGTTGCCCGAGCCGGAAATCACGACGGTCTTGCCCTCGAAGCTGTCATTCCGCATGCACTTCAGAGCCTCGGCGGTGAAGTAGCACAGGCCGTAGCCGGTGGCCTCGGTGCGGACCAGAGAGCCGCCGAAGGTCAGGCCCTTGCCGGTGAGCATGCCGCCCTGGAAGCTGTTGGTCAGCCGCTTGTACTGGCCGAACATGTAGCCCACCTCGCGGCCGCCGACACCGATATCACCGGCGGGGCAGTCCACAAACTGGCCGATGTGGCGGTACAGCTCGGTCATGAAGCTCTGGCAGAAGCGCATGACTTCCATGTCGCTCTTGCCCTTGGGGTCGAAGTCAGAGCCGCCCTTGCCGCCGCCCATGGGCAGGGTGGTCAGGCTGTTCTTGAAAATCTGCTCGAAGCCCAGGAATTTCAGAATGCTCTGGTTGACCGACGGATGGAAGCGCAGGCCGCCCTTGTAGGGGCCGATGGCGCTGTTGAACTGGACGCGGTAACCGCGGTTGACCTGGACCTTGCCATTGTCATCCACCCAGGGCACACGGAAGGTGATGATCCGCTCGGGCTCCACCAGGCGCTCGATCAGGCCGGCCTTCTCATATTCGGGGTGTTTCTCCACCAGGGGCTGGATGCTCTCCAGCACCTCGACCACAGCCTGCAGGAACTCGGGCTCGTGGGCGTTGCGCTGTGCCAGACCGTCGTAGACGCGCTTCAGGTATTCGTTTGTCAGCATATCAGAAACTCCTTTCCCTACTCGGAGGCAGACGGTCCGCACCGCCGACCTCCGTATACCAGATGCAAATGCCTGCTGTCTCAACCGGTGCAGTGTAGAGGGGGACCGGTTTCCCTCTCAGCAGGGTGCTTCACCATTATAAAGCATTCGTGGAAAATTTTCAATAGAAAGTGGAAGAAAAAATTTAAAAAAACAGAATAAAACCATGAACTCCTTCACAAAACCAAAAATAAAACCGAAAAAGAAAAGTCTGCTTCACATAGTAAAGCAGACTTGCGCGGGCTGTACAGATGGACAAAGCGGGCCGGCTGTTACAGCAGAGCCTGAACGGCGTCGGCGGCCCCGTCCAGGAATTCGCCGCCGTAGGTTTCGATCTGCCCGGCGTCGGCCAGCTGGGCCAGCTGGGGATCGATGGGCATCTTGGCCAGAACCTTCAGGCCGTGTTTGGAAGCGATCTCCTCCACATGGCTCTCGCCGAACAGGGAGATGTGCTTGCCGCAGTCGGGGCAGACCAGATAGCTCATGTTCTCGATGATGCCCAGGATGGGGATGTTCATCATCTGGGCCATGTTGACGGCCTTGGCCACAATCATGCTGACCAGCTCCTGGGGGCTGGCCACCACAATGATGCCGTCCACCGGCAGGCTCTGGAACACGGTCAGGGGCACGTCGCCGGTTCCCGGAGGCATGTCCACAAAGAGGAAGTCCACGTCCTTCCAGATCACGTCGGTCCAGAACTGCTTGACGGCGCCGGCAATGACGGGGCCGCGCCAGACCACGGGGTCCTCCTCGTTTTCCACCAGCAGGTTGATGCTCATGACATCAATCCCCATCCGGCTCTGGATGGGCCAGCAGCCCTGGTTGTCGGCCATGGCGCGGCCATGGATGCCGAACAGCTTGGGGATGGACGGGCCGGTGATGTCGGCGTCCAGGATGCCGCAGTGGTAGCCGCGGCGGCGCATGGCGCAGGCCAGCAGGGCGCTGGTCATGCTCTTGCCGACGCCGCCCTTGCCGGACACGACGCCGATGACTTTCTTGACGCTGCTGTGGGGGTTGGGGGCTTCATGCTGGGGGGCCTGCTGCCGGGAGGCGCAGTCCAGCCCGCAGCTGGAACAATCATGGGTGCATTCTTCGCTCATTCTCTCCTGCGCCCGCATCCAGTGCGGGCGCACCTCCTGTCTCAACAAAGTAGTGGCAGGGGCTGAGGGCCCCTGTTTGGTTTGCCTACCTATCATAGCACAAAAGGCGTTCAGATACAAGGAACAGCCGCAAAACCGCGGGTCTACCGCCTCCATTTCCCGCATATCCTGTCAGGAAGGGAGGGGGTCACTGTGCGTCAGAGCTACCTGAAAAATGCCGCCCTGCTCACTGTGTCGGATGTGGTGCTCCGGCTGGCAGGGATGGGGCTGCGAATCTACCTGGCCAATGCCCTGGGCGGGGAGGGAATGGGCCTGTACCAGCTGGTGCTGGCGGTGTATTCTCTGTTTGTGACGCTGGCCACATCGGGGGTGTCGGTGGCGTCCACCCGCCTGATGGCCGAGGAGATGACCGGCAGTCCGGCCCGGGCCCGGGGAATGCTGCTCCGGTTGTGCGCCGCAGCTTTGGGCCTGGGAACCCTGGCCATGGCAGCCCAGTGGGCATTGGCCGGTGTGGCGGCTCAGTGGTGGCTGGGAGACCTGCGGGCCGCCCCGGCTCTGCGGGCGGCGGCCTTTGGCATGCCCTTTATGGCGGTGTCGGCGGTGATCCGCGGCTTTTTTGTGGCGCGGCAGCAGGTGGGCCCCAATGTGGCCAGCCAGATGGCGGAGCAAATCTTTCGGATTGGCGTCATGGTCACCGCTTTGGAACTGACCCAGGGCCAGGATGTGGGAACCCGCTGCGCCCTGGTGCTGATGGCTACGGCAGGGGGCGAGATGGTGTCGGCGGTCCTGATGGCCTGGTTTTGCCGGCGGGAAGCGCCCCGGGCCTTTGGCCACGACCGGGCCCAGGCGCCGCTCCACGCCGGAAAACGATTGTGGGAGATTCTGTGGCCGGTGGAAGGGGGACGATGTTTGGCCAGCGCCCTTCACACCGCCGAAAATATGCTGGCGCCCGCCTGCCTCACCGTCTATCTGGGGGGACTGCGTAGCATGGCGGTGACCCAATACGGCTGTCTGAAAGGGATGGCCCTGCCCCTGATGAATTTTCCCTTTGGTCTGCTGGGCAGTCTGGGCGTTTTGCTGATGCCCGAGATCACGCGGGCTCACATCCGGTCCGATCACCGCCGGCTGGAAATCCTGCTGCGGCGGATGCTGCGGCTGACCATGTATTTTTCGGCCCTGATCGGGGCGGTGTTCTGGGTGTGGGGCCGGCCCCTGACAGAGGCCCTTTACGGCAGCCCCGAGGCCGGAAGTTATCTGGAGATTTTGGCCCCCGCCATGCCGCTCCTCTATCTGGAAAGCATGGTGGACGGCGCCATGAAGGGCATCGGGGAGCAGAAAGCCGTGTTCCGCTACAGCGTCTGGGATTCGATTCTGCGGATTGCGGGGGTGATGGTGCTGCTGCCCCGGTTCGGCATGAAGGGCTTTCTCTTTGTGATACTTCTGTCCAGTCTGTTCACCTGCCTGTCCAACACCCGGCGGCTTTTGGTGGTGGCCCATGTGCGGGCCGATCTGGCGGGCTGGCTGGCGGGGCCGGCCTTTGCGGCGCTGGCGTCGGCGCTGGCGGGCTGGGGCATCCGGGAAGGACTGGCGGTCCTTCTGACCGGGGGACGGTGGGCCCGGCTGTTGGCAGTGTGTGCCGGTGGGGCAGGGATGGGGGCAGTCTGCCTGCTGGCGGGCTGGCCTCTGGGCCTGGGAGAAGAAGTGCGGGCAGTCTGGGACAGCCGGAAATCCGACCGGCAGGAAAATCGGAAAGTTCTGGACACCAGCCGCTAAACTGAGTATAATATAGGATATGTATCTGTACGGGGGCGGCTGTGCCGTCCGCACAGTCTGCAATAAACGGCGGTACGCCGCCGGAAGAAGAAGAGGACGTATCTTTGAAAAAGGAAACCAAACGCAAGAGTGAGATCATGCTGCGGCGCGCACTGCTTTTTGTGATCGACCTTGTGATCGTATGCTTCAGCTTTTACCTGGGACTGCTGCTGCGGGCCGACGGCGCGCCCGACGTGGATATTTGGTGGCCCCACAACCTGGCCCTGCTGTATGAGAATCTGCCCTGGATTGCGGCACTGTATATGCTGTCCTTCCTGGCCGGCGGCCTGTACACCATTCTGTGGAAGTACGCCGGCGAACGGGATCTGATCCGTCTGGCGGTGATGGTGGCCGTGCCCACGGTGGCGGTCTATTTTGTCAACCGTCTCTTTGTCCACGGTGTTCTGTTCAACTCGGCCAACTGCATCGCGGCGGTGTTTATTCTGCTGTTCGTGGGCGGCATCCGAATGGCCTGGCGGCTGTTTTTGGATCATCCCCTGGGCGCTGCCCTGCGGGGGGTGCCCAGCAATGACCCCAACCGCCCCATGCTGATTGTGGGCGCAGGGGAGGCCGGCGCCTGGGCCATCAATGTCTGCAAGTCCAACAAGACCTACGGCCGTCCGGTGGTGGTGGCGGACGACGCCCCCGAAAAGCTCAATCAGACCATCCACGGGGTTCCGGTCAAGGGCACCCTGGAGGACATCCCCGAGCTGTGCACCCGCTACAACATCTATGGCATCATCATTGCCATCCC
>CALWZL010000063.1 GCA_944385995.1 uncultured Faecalibacterium sp. | reverse complement strand
TACCAGTCGATGGTCAGGACGATGCCCTTCTCGAAGGGGGTCTCGGGATACCAGCCCAGATCGTTCTTGATCTTGGTGGGGTCGATGCCGTAGCGGCGGTCGTGGCCCAGACGGTCGGCCACATGCTTGATGAGGTCCTCGCTGATGCCGTCGTCCTTCAGCCGCTCATGGAGCTGGCTGATGATGGTCTTGACGATGAAGATGTTGGGCCGCTCGTTGTGGCCGCCCACATTGTACACCTCGCCGATCTTGCCGCCGGTGGCCACCATGTCGATGGCCTTGCAGTGGTCCTCCACATACAGCCAGTCCCGGATCTGCATCCCGTCGCCGTACACCGGCAGCTGCTTGTGATGCTTGACGTTGTTAATCATCAGGGGGATCAGCTTCTCGGGAAACTGGTAGGGACCGTAGTTGTTGGAACAGCGGGTGATGTTGATGGGCATCCCGTAGGTGTCGTGGAAGGCCATCACGAACATGTCGGCGCTGGCCTTGGAGGCCGAATAGGGGCTGTGGGGGCACAGCGGGGTGGTCTCCATGAAGAAGCCCTCGGCGCCCAGTGCGCCGTACACCTCGTCGGTGGACACCTGCAGGTACTTCTTGCCCTCTTTCCAGGTCTTGGCCTCGGGGTCATACCAGGCTTCCTTGGCCCGCTGTAGCAGGTTGACGGTGCCCATCACGTTGGTCTGGACGAAGATCTCCGGGTTGGCAATGCTCCGGTCCACATGGCTCTCGGCGGCGAAGTTGATGACGTAATCGAAATCATACTTCTGGAACAGTCCTTCCACCAGCTCCTTGTCGCAGATGTCGCCCTGGACAAAGACGTGGCGGGGGTCCCCCTCGACGCCCTTCAGGTTCTCCAGGTTGCCGGCATAGGTCAGCTTGTCCAGGTTTACCAGAAGGATATCGTCATGCTTTTTCAGCATATAGTATACGAAGTTGGAGCCGATGAAGCCGGCACAGCCGGTAATCAGATAGGTTTTCATAGCGTTCCTTTCTTTTCAATCGCATGCGGCGCAGGCCGCAGGCCGCGGCCTCCCAAAGAAATTCCCCCAAGACGGCGCGGAACTGCCCGGGGGAATGGCGCGGTGGGAACGTCCGGCCAGGGCGCGCCTTCCCTGCCCGGCCGGGATTATTTCATGCCGTTGTCGCCGTCCCAGTGCGCAAAGAAGCAGGCCAGGGCGTCCTGCCAGGGCCGCACCTCGTTGCCCACCGAGCAGCGCAGACCCCGGTTGTCCAGGGCGCTCCAGTGGGGGCGGTCGGCGCTCTCCGGGTGCTTGGCCTTGTATTCGGCGCTGGTGCAGGGGGACACGGTGGCGTCCACCCCGGCCAGCCGGATGATCTCGCTGGCAAAGTCGTACCAGGAGCAGATGCCCTCGCCGGTGCAGTGGTACAGGCCGTACTCGTGGGTGACGCAGAGCTGGAGAATCTCGTGGGCCAGGTCCACCGCGTTGGTGGGGTTACCCAGCTGGTCGTTCACCACTTCCAGCTTGCCGTACTTCTTGCCGGCGTTGACGATGGTCTTGACAAAGTTCTTGCCGTAGTAGCTGTACAGCCAGGCGGTGCGGACGATGAAGTGCCGGTGGCAGAACCGCTGGACGTACTTCTCGCCCATCAGCTTGGTGGAGCCGTAGGCGCTGATGGGGTTGGGAATGCAGGTCTCATCCTGGGGGATGCCGCCGTTCTCTTTGCCCGAGAACACATAGTCGGTGGAGACATGGATCAGGCGGGAACCCATCTTTTCGGCGGCCTGGGCCAGATTGCGGGGGCCCAGGGCGTTGGCCTTGTAGGCGGCGTCGTGGTTCACCTCGCAGCCGTCCACGTTGGTGTAGGCGGCGCAGTTGATGATGACATCCGGCTTGAACCGGCGGATATAGTCGTCCACCGCCTTGTAGTTGGAGATGTCCAGCTCGGGCAGGTCCACCGCGATGACGGTGGCGTTCAGCAGCTTTTCAGGGATGGGGCCGATCTCGCTCTTGCCCTCCCGCAGCTGCTTGATGATCTCGGTGCCCAGCTGCCCCTTGCAGCCTGTGACGATGATTTTCATAGGATGCCTCCCCTCTCAGTATCTCAGTTTGCCGTCGGCCACGTTCTTCAGGTGCTTGCCGTAGGGGGACTTGCCGTACCGCTCGGCCGACTCCAGCAGCTTGTCCCGGCTGATCCAGCCGTACTTGAAGGCGATCTCCTCGGGGGCGCTGATCTTGATGCCCTGGCGCTTTTCGATCATGCGGACAAAGTCGGCGGCGTCCACCAGGCTGTCCATGGTGCCGGTGTCCAGCCAGGCAAAGCCGCGGCCCAGCAGCTGGACATCCAGCTGGTCCTGCTTGAGGTACATGTCGTTGAGGGTGGTGATCTCCAGCTCGCCCCGGGCCGAGGGCTTGACCTGTTTGGCCATCTCGGCCACCTTGTTGTTGTAGAAATACAGGCCGGTGATGGCGTAGTTGCTCTTGGGATGCTCGGGCTTTTCCTCCACGCTCAGGACCTTGCCGTTTTCGTCAAACTCCACGATGCCGAACCGCTCGGGGTCCTGGACATAGTAGCCAAAGACGGTGCAGCGGCCATTCTGTTCGGCGTTGTGGACGGCGTTTTTCAGGATGCGGGAGAAGCCGTTGCCGTAGAAGATGTTATCGCCCAGAATCATGGCGCAGCAGTCCCCCGCGATGAACTCCTCGCCCAGGATGAACGCCTGGGCCAGTCCGTCGGGCGAGGGCTGGACCTTGTATTGCAGATGGATGCCGTACTGGCTGCCGTCTCCCAGCAGGGCCTCGAACCGGGGGGTATCCTCGGGGGTCGAGATAATCAGGATATCCTGAATGCCGGCCAGCATCAGGGTGGACAGGGGGTAATAAATCATGGGCTTGTCGTAGACCGGCAGCAGCTGTTTGCTGGTGACCATGGTCAGCGGGTAAAGCCGGGTGCCGGCGCCGCCGGCGAGAATAATGCCTTTCATCTTGTGCACTCCTTTTTGAACGTCAAAAGTTGTGCAGCTCCCAGAAGGCCGCCGGCCATGCGCCGGGGCCTCTCTGATCATAAAGCGGAGGCTGCGTCCGCTGTCAACAAAGGAAAAAAAGGCCCGCCCCTCTCGTGCAGGAAAGCGGGTCTCCTTTTATTTTACACTCCTAAGGGGAAAAAAGCAACACGAAACCCTGTCCTTCACCACTGGAATCCCCACTTGCGGAAATAGCGGCAAAGGCTGCGGGCCTGCCAGATCATGGGACCGAGGCTGCGGTGGGCGGCCCGGTGCCACAGGTGGATGGCGGAGAACTGGGGAACCAGCCAGACCTGGCCCTGGCGGAGCATCTTCTGGGTGAGGTCGGCGTCCTCGACGTACATGAAATACTTCTCGTCGAAGCCCCCGGCGGCCCGGAAGGCGGCGGTTTTCACCGCCGCAAAGCTGCCGGTGCAGAACTCGATCTGGCGGGGGGCGGACAGATCCTCCCCTGCCATCACATAGGCGTCGTTGTACTTTTTCCAAAAGGTCAGAAAGCTCAGCTGCCGGTACACCATGGCCCGGAGGCTGCACCGCCGCAGGGGCAGCACCTGGGTGCGGCCGTCGGGGAAGCAGAGGGCGGGCCGGGCCATGACGGCGGCGGGGTGGGCCTCCATCCACTCGGCCAGGTCGGACAGGGTGTCATCGGTGAGCTGGATATCGGGATTCAGAATAAAGTGGCAGTCGCTGGACAGCTCGGGCAGCACCGTGTTGTGTCCGGCGCCGAAGCCGCCGTTTTTCTCCCGGCAGATCACCCGGACCGTCTGGCCGTCGCCGGGGGCCAGCTGGCCATCCTTGACGGCCTGGTGAAGCTGGTCGCCGGTGCCGTCGGGGCTGGCGTTGTCCACCAGGTAGAGGGTCAGGGGGTGGCGGCGGGTGTGTTCCAGCACCGACGCGGCGGCCCGGAGGGCCTCCTCACAGTCGTTATAGGTGACGATACACGCTGACAGGTTCAAAAAATGTCCTCCCCTCTCCTCATTCCAGGGGCTGCAGCTTGATGCGGAAGTCGTCCCGGTCCAGGTCAAAGTTGGGATTCAGGCAGGGATCGCCGGCGGCCAGCTCCTTCTTCCACCGGGTTTGGAACCGCTTGACCTCGGACACGAAGCGGGCCCGCTTTTCGGGGCTCTCGTCCAGGCCGCGGCTCTTGCTCTCGTAGTGGTAGAGCATGGCGAAGGGGGTGAACACGTTCTGATAGCCTGCATTCCGCACCCGGACGCAGAAGTCCACGTCGTTGAAGGCCACCGCAAAGCTCTCGTCCAGGCCCCCCACCTGCTCGTACAGCGCCCGCCGGATCATCAGACAGGCGCCGGTGACGCCGTAGACATCGTGGGCGTAGATCAGCCGGCCCATATAGCCGGGGTTGGACACCTGGAAATTCTTGTGCATGTGGGCGGCCAGGGTCAGGAAACCGAAGCCCAGGCCGGCGTGCTGGATGGTGTCGTCGGGATAGAGCAGTTTGGCGCCGACGCAGCCCACCCGCTCCTGCTGGGCAAACATCACCATTTCTTCCAGCCAGCGGGGGGTAATCACCTCGGTGTCGTTGTTGAGCAGCAGCAGGTAATCACCGGTGGCGAACTTTGCGCCGAAGTTGTTGAGGGCGCTGTAGTTGAAGCCGGTGCCCTCCCACCGCACCACATGGAGGTTGTCGGGGTGCTGTTTTTCCAGCTTTTCATAAGAGCGGAAGGTTTCCTCTTCCTTGCTGTTGTTCTCGATGATGATGATTTCAAAGTTGGGATAGGTGGTCTTGGCGTAGATGGAATCCACGCAGGTGCGCAGGTCCTTGGCATGGTCACAGCTGGGAATCAAAATACTGACCCGGCCGGGATGCTGGATGGTGTAGTCGGTCTTGTAGAAGCCGGGGGTGTCGGGAATCATGGACACCTCGTCCACCGCCACCCCTTCCCGCTGGTAGTGGGCATAGAGGGCCTTGACGGCGGCTTCCAGGCAATAGAGCTTGGCCTCGATGCCGCCGGCCACGCTGGTGGGGCTGGCCCGCCAGTAGTAGAGGACGTGGGGGATGTGGACGATTTTCCGGGCCTTTTCGGTGAGACGGAGGTAGAGGTCATAGTCCTGGCTGCCGTTGTACTCGCTCCGCTCTCCGCCGCCGGCGGCCTGGAGCAGGCTGGCCTTAAAAACGCTCAGGTGACAGATATAGTTGTTGGCCCGGAGGTTGTCCAGCATGAAATCGGGCTTGAGGTGGTAGAGGGTGGTATGCTCCACCTCCCCCTCAAAGGTCACCTCATCGGTGTAGATGAAGTCGGCTCCCTGGTCCGCCACCGCCTGGGCCGCATACCACAGGGCCGAGGGGTGCAGGATGTCGTCGTGGTCCAGCAGGGCGATGTAGTCCCCCTGGGCCATGGCGAAACCGGCGTTGGTGTTGCCGGCGATGCCGTCGTTGTGGTCCAGTTTCTGGTAGCGGATGCGGGGCTCATTGGCCATCCGTTCCTTGACGGCCTGGCCCACCCGCTGGTCCTGGCCGGCGTCCACCAGACAGAGTTCCCAGTTCTGGTAGGTCTGGTTGACCACCGAGTCCAGCAGTTCGGTCAAAAAGTTCAGCGGGGTGTTGTACAGGGGCACCACAATGCTGATTTTCGGTCCGGCGGGCTGGTTCTGGGCCTGGCGGACCAGCAGGTCGATGGGGGCCAGCCGGTTGGCCTTGAAGGTCTGGCCGGGGAAATGGGCCTGGTAATACTTCCGGTCCTGGCGGCGCCGGGCCAGCCCCGCAAAGCCCTCCCGCCGCAGCTGGGCCAGCAGCACAAACAGGGGGAAGGTCTGCCACAGCTGCCGCAGCTTGCTCAGCAGGTAGCGGACCGGCCAGGTGGCCTTCCAGCAGGTGGAGCCGGTGACGTTGTTGAGGGCGGTCTCCAGCTGGTTTTCGTGCTCATGGGCGGCCGAGAGCTCGCTGCGCTGGTGCTCGGTCAGCTTCTGGTAGTCCCGGCAGCTCTGTTCGGCCCGGTCCAGCTTGATCCGCAGGCTGTCCAGGGCGTCCTCGTAGGAGACGGCCAGATCGGTCTGGCTGGCCCCGGCCGGGCGGAACAGCGCCGCCCCGGACAGAGCGCCCCAGCTCTTCCATCCGAAATCCCGCTGGAGCCCGGCCCCGGCCATCGTTTCCGCCCAGGCGGGCAGGGCCGAAGCCTCCTCGGGCTCCGGGGCCAGAAACAGCAGCCGGCTGCCGGGCAGCTTGTCCGGGGCCGGGACTTCCCCGCCCTGGATCACCACCAGGTCGTAGGTTTCAGGCCAGCCGGCGGGCAGGTCATACCCGGCCGAAAGCCATTCCCCGCTTTCGCCGGCGCCCAGGCCCCAGGCCTGGATGCTGCGTGCCCGCAGGGCCCCGGTCAGGCCCTGGTCGCCCAGGACCAGCACACACCCGGGCCGAAACTCCGGCTCCAGCAGGCGGGCAAGCTCTTTCTGCTGCCGGGCCCGCTCCTTCTTCTTGATTTCTTCTGCGCTCTGCATGCTCTCGCTCCCATCCTAGTTTCATCAATCGTCTTAGTATACCAGATTTTTCCCCGTTTGAGAAGCGTTTGGGGCCATTCCTGGTGAAAAACGGTGTTTTTTTCCGCCGCGTCGGGGCCCTCAGGGATAGTATGGCCGGTTTGGCCTCCCTTCACCCTGCAAAGAAAGGGCCCGCCCCTGCGGGCAGGCCCCCAGACTGTCAAAAAAGTCCCAGCCGGACGACATGTGCGTACGGCTGGGACACCTACAGGGAAATTTGCCGCAGAGAGTGTGCGAGGCTGTAAAGCCGAGTGCGCGGTTCTGCGGCAAATTTTGTCCCCAGGGGGATAT
>CALWZL010000062.1 GCA_944385995.1 uncultured Faecalibacterium sp. | reverse complement strand
CGGGAACAGGTCTGCTTTTACAAGGCCATGACCGCCCCCGCCAAAGGGCTGTGGATCAGCTGGCCCAAGGGGGCGGGCCTGACCCTCTCGGCGGCGGCCCAGCCCATCGCCGATCTGCTGGACCCGCCCGGCCCTGACTTGACCTTGTCCGACATGGCCGCCACCCCGGGCAGCGCCCTGGACTGCCTGGGCGGGGGCTGGCCCCTGACTGGGGTGGAGCGGGCCAGTCTGACCCGGGCCCTGGAGGACAGCGGCAGCGCCGGTCTGGACCTGCTGACCCGGATGGCCCGGAATCCGCCCCACCAGATCCAGGACCTGACGGCCCTGGGGGGACTGCTGGGGCCCCGGCTGGCCATTTCCCCCAGCCAGATGGAGGCCTATTCCAACTGTCCCTACGGCTATTTTCTGCGGTATGTGCTGGGCCTGAAACCCCGGAAAAAGGCCCGGCTTTCGGCGGACCAGAGCGGCAACCTGATGCACTGGGTGCTTCAGATGGCGCTGGACCCCAACCCCGGCCCCGACAATCCCTGCAAGGGTGTCCTGCCTGCCCCCTTTGCCCAGCTGACCGACAGCCAGCTGGCGGCTTTGGCGGCGGGGCTGGTGGACGAATATGCCCGGCGGTATCTGCCCGAGGACACCGCCCGGCTGCGGTATCTGCTCTCCCGGCTGAAAAAGAGCATCGCGGCCCTGCTGTGTTATCTGCGGGACGAACAGGCCCAGAGCAGTTTTGCCCCGGCGGCCTGTGAACTGAAAATCGGCGCCGGCCCCGATGCGGTCCGGCCCCAGGTCTACCATCTCTCCAACGGGCATACGGTGCGGCTGATCGGAACGGTGGACCGTGCCGACGAATGGATCGAGGCCGACGGCACCCGCTGGGTGCGAGTGGTGGACTACAAGACCGGCACCAAAAAGCTGGACCTGAAAGAGGTCTACTGCGGCCTGGACTGTCAGATGCTGCTGTACCTGTTCAGCCTGACCCGGGACCAGCAGGGCCGGTTTGCGGGGGCGGAGCCGGCGGGGGTGCTCTACCTGCTGGCCGATCCCAACCCCTCCACCGCGGCCCGAGCCGCCGCCAGGCAGGCGGCGCCCTGTCAGCTGGACGGGCTGGTCCGGGACGAGGAAAAGGTGTTTGACGCCATGGACCCCGGCAGGACCGGGCTGTATCTGCCCTTTGGCTGGGTGAACGGCAAGCCCAGCCCCTACCAGAAAAACCGCCGTGCCGATGCGGCCAAACTGGGGCGGATGGAGGCCCATCTGGACGGCCTGGTGGCCGGGATGGGAGAAAAGCTGTATGGCGGCGAGATTGCAGCTGCGCCGCTGGTGTCGGGCAAGACGCCCTGCCAGTGGTGCGACTACGGGTTTATCTGTTGTCATGAGACGGGCAGCGGGGAACGGAGTGTCAAGGATCTGGCCCCCGAGAAGCCCTTTGAAGCGGAAGAAGGAGAGGAGGATGCACCATGACCCCCAAGTGGACACCGGCCCAGCAGGCCGCCATCGAGGACCGGGGCGGCGGGTTGCTGGTCAGCGCGGCGGCGGGCAGCGGCAAAACCGCGGTCCTGACCGAGCGGGCGGTCCGGCTCATCACCGACCCGCATCACCCGGTGGACGCCGACCGGCTGTTGATTGTCACCTTTACCAATGCGGCCGCCGCCGAGCTGCGGGCCCGGATCGGGGAAAACCTGCTCCGCCTCAGCCAGGCCGACCCGGCCAACGGCTGGCTCCGCCGGCAGCGGATGCTGCTCCAGCGGGCCCCCATCTGCACCATCGACGCCTTCTGTCTGGACCTGCTGCGGCGGCATTTTGAGGCGCTGGACATCCCCCCCGACTTTGTCCCCGCCGACGCCGGCAGCGTCCAGATGCTGCGGGAGGCGGCTCTGGCCGACACCTTGGAAAATGCCTGCCAGAACCCGGATTTCTGCGCCTTTGCCGACCTGTACGGCAAGGGCCGCAGCGACGACGCGGCGGGCCGGGCCATTTTGCGGGTCTATGATTTCCTGCGGGCCCTGCCCGACTACGACCGAACCATCGATCAGATGCTCATTCCCTGGCAGACGCCGGGAAGTTTTCCCGATTCCCAGTGGCGTGACCTGCTGTTGGGCCTGGCCGGGCAGCGGGCCCGGGCGGCCTGCGGGCTGCTGCGGGCGGCCTTTGCCGACTGCCGGGCCGACCTGGAGGAAGAGCGGGTCCGGGCCGAAGAGAGCAAAAAGGCTCCCTCTGCCCGGGCTTCTGCGGCGGCCAAGGTCAACGGCAAATTTGCCGAGCCGCTGGAACGGCTGGAATCGGCCCTGTCCCTGATGGAACGGGTGGAAGGGCTGGCCCGGGCGGGGGAATGGGAGGCTCTCTACGATCTGCTGACCCCCTATGTGCTGGGGATGGAGCCGGAACCGGGCCTCAAAGGGATGAAAGGCCATCTGTCCGGTCCCCGAAAAAAAGCCGTCCGCACCCGCGCGGACGAGGCGGCGGGGCTGTTCGGGGAGATTCTGGACCTGATTCCGTGCAGCGAGGCCGAGGCCGAACAGGACCGGGCCCTGGCTGCCCCCCGGCTGGCGGCCCTGATGGAGGCGGTGCGGGACTTCGACGCCCGGTTCAGCGCCAAAAAGCGGGAGCGGAAGCTGCTGGAGTTCAGCGACTTTGAGCATCTGGCCCTGAAACTGCTCCGGGGCCCCGACGGCCAGCCCACCGCCCTCTGTACGGGCATTCGGGCGGGCTACGGCGCCGTGATGGTGGATGAGTACCAGGACACCAACGCCCTCCAGGACGCCCTGTATGCCTGTCTGGCAGCCCCCGACGGGGGCAATCTCTTCCTGGTGGGAGACTTGAAACAGAGCATCTACCGGTTCCGGCAGGCCGACCCCGCCATCTTCCGGGAAAAGCTGGAGACTTGGCCCCCGCTGCCCGGCGGGCAGGCCCGCCCTGAGCCCGATGGCCTTGCCCAAAATGCCATGCTGGCCCTGGACGCCAACTTCCGGTCGGCGCCGGCGGTGGTGGAAGGGGTCAACTTCTTCTTTGAGCAGCTGATGAGCCCCGATCTGGGCGACACCGCCTATGGGGAGGGGCAGCGGCTGGTCTGCGGCGCGCCGGGCCCGTATCAGGGGGCGGTGGAGGCCTGCCTCCTGCCCGACGACGAGCAGGAGACCGACGCCGCCTGGATTGCCGGGCGAATTGCGGCCCTGGTGGCGGCGGGGGAGCCGGTCCGGGAGGGCAGCTCCACCCGGCCCGTGCGGTACGAGGACTGCTGCATCCTGCTGGCGGCCCGGGCGGAATTCCCGGTCTACACCCGGGCCCTGTCCGAGCGGGGGATTCCGGTTTATGCCGACGCCCGGGAAAATCTCTTTCAGGCGCCCCACATCCGGCCCCTGGTGGCGCTGCTCAAGGTCATCGACAACCCCGCCCAGGACATCTACCTGGCGGCGGCCATGCTGGGCCCCGTCTTTGGCTTTACCGACGACGAACTGGTCCAGCTCCGGGCCCGGAAACGAGGCGGAAGCCTCTACGGCGCAGTGGCGGCGGTGGCCGGCGAAGACGGGGACGACCCCTTCTCCTGCCGTGTGCGGGGCTTTTATGCCCGGCTCACCGAACTGCGCCGGATGGCCCGCAGCATGCCGGCGGAACGCCTGCTGGAGGAAGTATTTGCCTCCACCGGCTATCTGGCGGCCCTGGGCGCCATGGAAAACGGGCAGCGCCGCCGGGAGGACGCCCGGCGGTTTGCGGCCTTCTGCGCCGGGGCCGGCAGCGGCGGCATTTCGGCCCTGATCCGCTCCATCGATGCGGCCAGCGATGCCGGCGGGGAGACCGGCGAGACGGTGCCCGGTGCGGCCCGGCCCGGCTGTGTCACCGTCATGACCATCCACCGGTCCAAGGGCTTGCAGTTCCCGGTGGTTTTCCTGGCCGATACCGCCCGGAAATTCAATGCCGCCGACATGCGGGAACCGGTGCTCCTCCATCGGGTTTATGGGGCGGGCCTGCGTCTGCGGCAGGAGGGCGGCGAGCTGTACAAGACGGCAGCTTATACCGCTCTGGCCGCGGTCCACGAACGGGAAATGCGGAGCGAGCAGATGCGCCTGCTCTATGTGGCTCTGACCCGGGCCCAGGACCGTCTGATCCTGACCATGCCGCTGGGGGTGACCCGCACCGGCGCCAAGGCGTTGGAAAAAGCCGCCGCCTTTCTGGCGGCGGGGGCGGGGCCGGTGCTCTACAGCCAGTGCAATTCCTTCGCCGGATGGCTGCGGTCGGCTTTGCTGGTCCATCCCAACGGCGGACCGCTGCGGCGGCTGGCGGGGGATTTGCAGCTCCCCTTTGTCCCCACCGACAGTGTCATCACCCTGACCATACCAGACCCGGCCCAGCCTGTGACGCCGCCCGAGCCCCCTGAACCGGTCCCGGCGGACCCGGCTCTGACGGAGGCACTCCGGGCCAATTTCGGGTGGCAGTACCCGGCGGCGGGTCTGTCCGCCGTGCCGGCCAAGGTCAGCGTCACCAGCATCGTCCACAAGGCCGACGCCGTCACCCTGGAGCGCCCCGCCTTCCTGTCCCGGGACGGCCTGTCCGCCGCGGAGATGGGCACGGCGCTTCACGCCTTTCTGGAACACGCCGACTTTGCCGCATTGGCGGAGCCGGCCCGGCAGGGCGGGCAGGTGCTGCGGGAGGCTCTGGCCGCCGAGCGGGACCGCCAGACGGCGGCCCGGCTCACCGCATCCGAGATCGCCGAAAAGCTGGATCTGAACAGACTGGCCCGGTTCTTTGGCGGAGAAGCCTTCAGGCGGGTAATGGCCGCCGGCAAGGTCCTGCGGGAATATGCCTTCATCACCGCCCTGCCCGCCGGCGCAGTGCTGGCCGCCCAGGGCCAGACCCCCGAGGAAATGCCCCCCGCCGCCCGGGGAGAACAGGTCCTGGTGCAGGGCATCGCCGATCTTTTGCTGGTGTTCCCCGACCACCTGGAACTGCTGGACTACAAGACCGACCGGGGCAAGACCGAGGCCGATTTCCTGGCCTCCTACCGTCCCCAGCTCAACCTCTACGCCCTGGCCATCGAAAAGCGCTTTGCCCCCCGCAAAGTCACCTATAAGGGCATTTATTCCTTTGCGCTGGGCCGGCTGATCGACGCCCATTGAACACAAAAAATCCGTGCCTTCCCCTCCGGGGACAGCACGGATTTTTTGTCGGCTGGGTTTAATGGTGGTGGGGCTGGGGACGGAAGACGATCTCGCCGGTGGCGGCGTCCATCGATTCCACAATGGCCAGGGATTCCAGCTGAATGCCCCGGGCACGGATCAGCTCGCCGCCCGGCTGGAAGCCCTTTTCCACGGCGATGCCGATGCCCTCCACCGTGGCGCCGGCCTCTTTGGCCAGCTCCAGCAGGCCCATCAGGGCGCAGCCGTTGGCCAGAAAGTCGTCGATGATCAGAATGTGATCGCTGGCGGTCAGGAACTTTTTGGAGACGATGACGTTGTAGATCTTCTTGTGGGTGAAGGACTGGATTTGTGTCTCGTAGTTGTCGTAATCCAGATTGATGCTCATGGCCTTTTTGGCAAAGACCACCGGCACATTCCATTCACTGGCCACAATGGCCGCAATGCCGATGCCGCTGGCCTCGATGGTCAGGACCTTGTTGATGGGCTTGCCCGCAAACAACCGCTTCCATTCCCGGGCCATCTCCCGGAACAGGGGGATATCCATCTGGTGATTGATGAAGCTGTCAACCTTCAGTACCCCGCCCTCGCGGACGATGCCGTCCCGGCGGATGCGATCTTCCAAAAGTTTCATGCCTGATTCCTCTCTCCGCCTGACGGCGGCTTCACATCTTCGCTCGTTACACAACAGTATACCGGATTGGAGCAGGGGTGGCAATAGCTTTTGCGCGAAAATTTTACAAAAGGCGCCGGGATTTGACGGCCAGTTTTTCAATCTTATCCTCTTGTGCTTTTGCCGGTTTTTGATTATACTTGTGGTCAACGGGAATACAGTTCCCGGGCGGTTGTCTGGACAACAGGCCGCCGCCAGAACGACAGCCGGCGGGGCTGCCCGCCGTCACAGAGGGGGAGAGCGGATCATGAAAACCGGATTGATTTTGGAAGGCGGCGCCATGCGGGGGATGTTCACTGCGGGCGTCACCGATGTGTTGATGGAACACAACATCACCTTTGACGGCGCCATCGGCGTTTCGGCTGGGGCCGTCTTTGGATGCAACTACAAATCGCACCAGCCCGGGCGGGTCATCCGCTACAATCTGGCCTACTGCAACGACAAGCGCTATGCCAGCCTGCACAATCTGCTGCACACCGGCGATCTGTACAGCGAACAATTCTGCTATCACGAAATCCCGGAAATGCTGGACCCGTTCGACACCGAGACGTTTGCGGCGTCTCCGATGGAGTTCTTTGTGGTCTGCACCGAGCTGCGCACCGGCGACCCGGTCTATCACAAGTGCCGCACCGGCAGCGAGGAGGACCTGAAATGGATGCAGGCCTCGGCGTCCATGCCCCTGGCGGCCCGGACGGTGCGGATCGGCTATCACCGGCTTTTGGACGGCGGGATTGCGGATTCCATCCCGGTGCGGTTCTTCGAGTCCATCGGCTATCAGAAGAACCTCATCATCCTGACCCAGCCCAAGGGATACGAAAAGAAGAAAAACAAACTGCTGCCCCTCATCCGGGCCCGGTACGCCCGGTATCCGGCTTTTGTGGCGGCGGTGGCCGACCGGCACGAGCGGTACAATGAAACTTTGTCCTACATCTCGATGGTGGAGGAGGCCGGCGAAGCCTATGTGATTCGCCCGCCCATTCCCCTGGAGATCGGCGCCATGGAGCGGGACCCGCGGGAATTGCAGCGGGTGTATGACACCGGCCGCGCCGTGGCCGAAAACCAGCTGGAGCAGATCAACGCCTTCCTGTCCAGGGCCAAAGCAGAACTGTAATCATGGAAAAAGCCCGCGTCCTTTGGGGGACGCGGGCTTTTTTGGAATCATTCAGCGGTTGGTCAGCTTGCCCAGCAGGGTGATGACCAGGATGATAGCCGCAATGACAATGAAGATGCCCACCATGCCGATCAGCATCATCGGCAGGGTCTGAGACAGGGAAGCGAAGTTCATATTCTTAACCCTCCTTGGATTAAACGCCCATCAGAGCCAGCAGCAGGCCGCCAGCGATGACGGAAGCGATCTGACCCGAGACGTTGACGCTGATGGAATACATCAGCAGGAAGTTCTGGTTGTCCTCAGCCAGGCCCATCTGGTTGACCACACGGCCGCTCATGGGGAAAGCCGAGATGCCGGCTGCGCCGATCATGGGGTTGATCTTCTTGCCTTCGGGCAGGAAGATGTTCAGCACCTTGGCGAAGAGGACGCCGCCGGCGGTGTCAAAGACGAAGGCGAACAGGCCCAGGGCCAGGATCAGCAGGGTGTCGGGCCGGAC
>CALWZL010000061.1 GCA_944385995.1 uncultured Faecalibacterium sp. | reverse complement strand
GCGTCATGGTAGTCCGTCAGCTTGCAGGTCTGGCCGTTCCGGTGCAGGCCCCAGAAGGCGAATTTGCGGATCAGGTCGTAGATGACCGCAAAGAGGGGAACACCCACGATCATCCCCACAAATCCCCACAGCCCGCCGAACAGCAGGATGGAGAAGAGGACCCAGAAGCTGGACAAACCGGTGGTGTTGCCCAGAATCTTGGGGCCGATCACATTGCCGTCCAGCTGCTGCAGGATGAAGATGAAACCCACAAACCAGAGGGCCTTGATGGGGTCGGTGATGAGGATCAGCAGGGTGGCGGGCACCGCGCCGATGAAGGGCCCAAAGAAGGGGATGACGTTGGTGACGCCGATGATGACCGAGACCAGCAGAGCGCTGGGAAATTGCGCGATGACGCAGACAATATAGCACAGCACCCCGATGATGGCGGAATCCACAATCTTGCCGATGATGAATCCGCCGAAGGTGCGGTCGATATAGGCCAGTTCCTCCAGGATCAGGTCGGCCCACCGGGGACGAAAGATGCTGTAGAGCAGAAGCTTTCCCTGGGCGGCGAATTTTTTGCGGGTGGACAGGAAATACACGGCTGCAATGACGCCGATCAGGACGTTTTTCAGGACCACCAGCACATTCAGGACGCTGATGCCCACGCCGCTCACGATTTGGCGGATGGAAGGCATCACCGAAGTCCGCAGCCAGGAGGTAAAGGTATCCCGCAAGGTGTCGTAGGCGTCATTCAGGAAGTGGTAGACGGTGTCATTGTCGGCAAAAAAGCGGGTCAGCCAGGACATGAACACATCCAGCTGGGACTGGAAGTTGGTGGACAGGGTGATGACGCTGTTAATCAGCTGGGGAATGATGAGCATAAACAGGGCATACACCACCAGCAGCCCAAACAGGACGCTGGCCGCCACCGCAATTCCGTCCACCGTCCTGCGGAACCGGGCGGGAAGGTACTGGTTCAGAAGGTTCTCGATCCAGTTGCAGAAAGGACGGAGCAGATAGGCGATCACCCCTCCGTAGATAAAGGGCATCAGGATGCCGGCCAGAACAGAGGCTCCCTTTTGCAGTCCGTCAAAGCGATAGATGACAAAGTAGAGGGCAATGCTCAGGCCAATGGCGCCGAAGCCGGCCAGCATCGCATAGATATAGGGTTTGAGGTGCGGTTTTTTGTCCACGGATCAAGCTCCTTCTCCTGCGGGGCAGGGATTGGGGCGCAGAATCAGCGCTTGTTGCTACGGCGCCAGATGTGCATATTGGCGGCCTCGGCGATCAGCTGCTCACGGAAGTCGGGGTGGGCCAGGCTGATGATGGCCTCGGCCTTCTCCCAGGTGGTCAGACCCTTCAGATTGACACAGCCGTACTCGGTGCACAGATAGTGGATGTTGGCACGGGTATCGGTGACGATGCTGCCGTTGGCCAGGGTGGGGCAGATGCGGCTTTCCACCTGGCCGGTCTTGCGGTTCTTGAAGGTGGAGGACAGGCAGATGAAGCTCTTGCCGCCCTTGGACAGATAAGCGCCCAGGACGAAATCCAGCTGGCCGCCTGCGCCCGAAATGTTGCGGATGCCGGCGCTCTCGGCGTTGACCTGGCCGAACAGGTCCACATCCACCGCGTTGTTGATGGAGATGAAGTTGTCCAGCGCGGAGATGGTGCGGACATCGTTGGTGTACTCCACCGGTGCCGACATACACTCGGGGTTGTCGTTGAGGTAGTCGTACATCTTCTGGGTGCCGGCGCCGAAGGCGTAGACCTGGCGGCCGTTGTCGATCTGCTTGCGGCTGCCGTTGATCTTGCCGGCTCTGGCGATATCCACAAAGCCGTCCACGTACATCTCGGTGTGGACGCCCAGGTCCTTCAGGTCACTCTGGGCAATCAGGCTGCCGATGGCGTTGGGCATGCCGCCGATGCCCAGCTGGAGGCAGGCGCCGTTGGGAATCTGAGGAACGATCAGGTTGGCGACGGCCAGATCCACTTCGGAGGCGGGACCGGCTGCGGCCATCTGGCCCAGCGGGGGATTGTCGCCCTCCACAATGGCGGTGACCTGGTCGATATGGATGCCGTTCTGGAAGCCGCCCAGGCAGCGGGGCATGTTCTTGTTCACCTCGACGATGATTTTTTCGGCCTTCTCACAGACGGCGGCCAGATGGCTGGCCGAAGGACCAAAGTTGAAATATCCGTGTTCGTCCATCGGGGTCACCTGGAAGACGGCGACATTGACGGGGTCCTTGCTCTCCCGGTAATAGCGGGGCAGCTCGGAATAACGGATGGGAGCGTAGAAGGAGAAGCCCTGGGCCACAGCCTTCCGCTCAATGCCGCCCATGTGCCAGCTGTTCCAGGTCATGTGAGCGGCGGGGTCCTCAATCTGGAAGATGGCGGGGGTCCACATCAGGATGCCGCCGCGGAAATTGACATCCTCCAGTTCGGGCAGGCGTTTGGCAAGGGCGGCGTCCACGGCCACCGTGGTATTCACGGCCCAGCCGTAATCCACCCAGTCGCCGCTCTTGACCATGGCAGCAGCGGCGTCGGCAGTGATGAGCTTGCGCTGATATTCAGTCCTGTAGTCCATTCTAAGATCATCCTTTCCTGGGAGTCCGGGGAACCGCCTGCCTCCGGCCCTGCAAGATGCCGGGCGTTGGATACCACCCTTTCCTATTGTAAATAGGAAGGCGGACGCTCTGCGCCTTGCGGCCGGCCCCTGCCTGTGAGTATCGGCAGGTTTGGCCCCTCGAAATCATCCCATTGCAACATGTATGGTGTCAACGGCAGTCTCCAACAAAAGTTAAAAGCAACGACATACTCTGCACACCCCTTCAACACATCCGGGTGATACAGTAGCCTTACAGCGGGAAAGACAGAATATACGGTGAAACCGGCGGTTCTGCAATTCCTTACACTGATAGTTATAACATTAACGATGTCGAGAATCAATAGAAAATCGCAAAAAATCCCTCTCTTGGCAACTTCCACAAAAACAAGAGAGAATGTTATCAATTGTTTGGGTCAATCAGGCCAAAAAAATGTGCGAAACTACTTGATAAACTTTTGACAATGTGGTTTACTAAGAATATCAGGAGGTGCGGGACGCCGCCATGGACCCAAAGTTGTTACGAAAATAACGACCGGGTGCACCTGAACCATCAGAACGCCCGTCCCCGGGTGTCTGTGCTGCCGGACGCGGCGCGGACAGGGGAGAGCGGACCGGCCTTCAGCTGGTACTGCGGGCGGGTTTGAGATCATGCGCGGGGCGGCCCCGGCAGCCTGGCGCGGAAAACAGGGAGGCAATCGTTTCCATGGCAATCGCCATTTATCCTGGTTCTTTTGACCCGGTCACCCGGGGCCATCTGGACATCATCAAGCGGGCGGCCAAGATCAACGATCATCTGATCGTCGCGGTGCTCATCAACAGCGCCAAGCGCCCCCTCTTTACCATTGAAGAGCGGGTGGCCCTTTTGCGGGAGTGCTGCAAAAACATTCCCAATGTTACCGTCGAGAGTTTCGACGGGCTGACGGTGGATTTCGCCCGGAAATGTCACGCCACCGTCATGGTGCGGGGACTGCGGGCGGTCACCGACTTTGAAAATGAAATTCAGCTGGCCCAGACCAATCACGCATTGATGCCCGGCATCGAGACGGTGTTCCTTGCCACCAGCATCAAGTGGAGTTACCTCTCCTCGACCATCGTCAAGGAAGCGGCACGCTACGGCAGCGACATCAGCAAATTCGTCACCCCCAACGTCGAAAAGGCTGTCCGGGAGAAGATCGAAGCGCTGCGGGCCGCCGGCCAGCAGCCGTAACAGCGTTGCAAAAGTCCCGGCGGGTGGATCCCAAAGGGTTTTTGATAGAAGGTTTTATCTGCTGCAAGAAACAAACAAAACCACACATTTCATGCGAAACAGGAGGCAATTCAACATGAAAAAGATCGTCATCGCATCTGCATGCCGCACCGCCATTGGTAAGTTTGGCGGCACCCTGTCCAATGTCCCCGCTGCCGAGCTGGGCGCTGTGGTCATCAAGGAGGCCCTTCAGCGCGCCAACGTCAAGCCCGAGCAGGTTGACCAGGTCTACATGGGCTGTGTCATCCAGGCCGGCCAGGGCCAGAACGTTGCCCGTCAGGCTTCCATCAAGGCTGGCCTGCCCGTTGAGGTCCCCGCTGTGACCGTCAACGTGGTCTGCGGCTCCGGCCTGGAGTGCGTCAACATGGGCGCCCGCATGATCGAGGCCGGCGATGCCGACATCGTGGTTGCAGGCGGCACCGAGAACATGGATATGGCTCCGTTCGCTATGATGAAGGGCCGTTACGGCTACCGCATGGGTTCTCCCATGGGCAAGAGCGAGCTGGTGGACACCATGGTCAACGACGCTCTGTGGGATGTGTTCAACAACTACCACATGGGTATCACTGCTGAGAACGTGGCCGATCAGTGGAACCTGAGCCGTGAGGATCTGGACAACTTCGCTTACAACAGCCAGCTGAAGGCTGACAACGCCATCAAGACCGGCGCATTCAAGGACGAGATCGTCCCCGTCACCATCAAGAACAAGAAGGGCGACATCATCTTCGATACCGATGAGGGCCCCCGTCTGAGCGCTCCCGAAGTTCTGGCCAAGCTGAAGCCTGCCTTCAAGAAGGACGGCAAGGTCACCGCCGGCAACGCTTCCGCCATCAACGACGGCGCAGCTGCTGTTGTTCTGATGAGCGAGGACAAGGCCAAGGAGCTGGGCATCACCCCGATGGCTACCTGGGTTGCAGGTGCTCTGGGCGGCGTCGATCCCTCCATCATGGGTGTCGGCCCTGTTGCAGCTACCAAGAAGGTCATGGCCAAGACCGGCCTGACCGTCGCCGATATGGACCTGATCGAGGCCAACGAGGCATTCGCTTCCCAGTCTCTGGCTGTGGCCCACGACCTGGGCTTTGACATGAGCAAGGTCAACGTCAACGGCGGTGCCATCGCTCTGGGCCACCCCGTCGGCGCTTCCGGCTGCCGTATCCTGGTCACCCTGCTGTACGCCATGAAGCATCGCGGCGCCAAGAAGGGCCTGGCTACCCTGTGCATCGGCGGCGGCATGGGCTGCGCCACCATCGTCGAGATGGACTAATCAATCCGGCCTGCTGAACTGATTTACATCCGGGCGCGCCGGCGCAGGGCCTCCTGCGCCGGCCGTGCGCCCGCCTGATAGGCTGAAAGGAAACACTATGGCTTTTGTAAAGACTGAAGTGCAGGGCGCTGTCGAGATCATCACCATCGACCGTCCCAAGGCACTGAACGCACTGAACCCTGAGGTTCTGGCTGATCTGAAGGCCGCTTTCGAGGCTGTGGACCAGAATACCATCCGCTGCATCGTTCTGACCGGCGAAGGGGATAAGAGCTTTGTGGCCGGCGCCGACATCGGCTCCATGAGCACCATGACCAAGGCCGAGGGCGAGGCTTTCGGCAAGCTGGGCAACGACATCTTCCTGATGATCGAGAGCTTCCCCATCCCCGTCATCGCAGCCGTCAACGGCTTCGCACTGGGCGGCGGCAATGAGCTGGCCATGAGCTGCGACATCCGCATCTGCTCCGACAACGCCGTGTTTGGTCAGCCCGAAGTGGGCCTGGGCATCACCCCGGGCTTCGGCGGCACCCAGCGCCTGGCCCGTCTGGTGGGTCTGGGCATGGCAAAGCAGCTGGTCTACTCGGCTCTGAACATCAAGGCCGACGAGGCTCTCCGCATTGGTCTGGTGAACGCTGTCTATCCCCAGGCTGAGCTGATGGAGAACGCTCTCAAGCTGGCCGGCAAGATCGCCAAGAACGCCCCCATTGCAGTCCGCAACTGCAAGAAGGCCATGAACGAGGGCATTTCGCTGCCCATCGAGAAGGCTGTCGAGGTGGAGGAGAAGCTGTTCGGCGACTGCTTCGAGACCCACGACCAGGTGGAGGGCATGGCTTGCTTCCTCTCCCGTGAGAAACCCAAGCCCAAGGCTGTCTTTACCAACAACTAAGGTTTGCAATCCATTCAATTATAATTCAGATTATAAAAAGGAGAAATTGCTATGAAAATCGGCGTTATCGGCGCTGGCACCATGGGCCAGGGCATCGCAAAGGCATTTGCGCAGGTCGAGGGCAACACCGTTGCACTGTGCGACATCAAGCAGGAGTGGGCCGAGAACGGCAAGGCCAAGATTGCCAAGGGCTATGACCGCCTGGTTGCCAAGGGCAAGATGACCAAGGCCAAGGCTGACGAGATCTGTGCAGCCATCACCCCGGGCGTCAAAGAAGAGCTCTGCGCTGACTGCGACCTGATCGTCGAGGCAGCTTTCGAGGATATGAAGGTCAAGCAGGACACCTTCGCAGCTCTGGACAAGATCTGCAAGCCCGAGTGCATCTTCGCTTCCAACACCTCGTCCCTGTCCATCACCGAGATCGGCAAGGGCCTGAGCCGTCCTCTGGTTGGCATGCACTTCTTCAACCCCGCTGACCGGATGAAGCTGATCGAGGTCATCGCCGGCTGCAACACTCCCGACGAGACCGTCCAGAAGATCAAGGAGATCTCGGTTGCCATCGGCAAGCAGCCGGTTCAGGTCAACGAGGCAGCTGGCTTCGTGGTCAACCGCATCCTGATCCCCATGATCAACGAGGCTGCCTTCATCAAGATGGAGGGTGTCTCCGACATCGAGGGCATCGACACCGCCATGAAGCTGGGTGCCAACCACCCCATGGGACCCCTGGAGCTGGGCGACTTCGTGGGCCTGGATATCTGCCTGGCCATCATGGATGTCCTGTACAAGGAGACCGGCGATTCCAAGTATCGTGCCTGCCCGCTGATCCGCAAGATGGTCCGCGGCGGCAACCTGGGCTGCAAGACCGGCAAGGGCTTCTATGTCTACAATGCTGACCGCACCAAGACCCCGGTCGACAAGCTGTAATATGCCGCAAGGGGTGATCCGGGCGTAACGGAACGCTCCCCGCAGGTGAAATGCGCTGCGGGGAGCGGTTTTGCCCGTCCCCATAATACTATGAATTCCAAGGGAGGAAGCAGTGATGGATTTTACTCTGTCCAAGCAGCAGCTCATGGCGCAGAAGATGTACCGCGAGTTCGCTGAGAACGAAGTCAAACCCCTGGCAAAACAGGTGGATGCAGAAGAATACTTCCCCAAAGAGACCGTCGAGAAGATGGGCAAGCTCGGTATGATGGGCATCTACTTCCCGACCTCTGTGGGCGGAGCAGGCGGCGACGTGCTGAGCTACGTCATGGCCGTCGAGGAAATGAGCAAGGTCTGCGGCACGACGGGCGTTATCCTGTCGGCCCACACCTCGCTGTGCGCCGCTCCCATCTATGAGAACGGCACCCCCGAGCAGAAGGCAAAGTACCTGCCCAAGCTGTGCAGCGGCGAGTGGCTGGGCGCTTTCGGCCTGACCGAGCCGGGCGCCGGCACCGACGC
>CALWZL010000060.1 GCA_944385995.1 uncultured Faecalibacterium sp. | reverse complement strand
ATGACCAAGCAGAAGGAGCGGGCCCGCGCCGAGCGCCTCAAGAAGAACATCTCGGGCTGGAGCGCCGACCTGTTCGGTTCTCTGGACGCTGCTCCCACCGTCTTTACCGGTTACGACACCCTGAACGATCAGGGCACCGTGGTGGCCCTGTCGGATGAGGAGACCCTCACCGACGGCATCGCCACCGACGACCAGGCCAAGGAAGGGGTGCTGGTGGTCCTGGACAAGACCCCCTTCTACGCCGAGATGGGCGGCCAGGTGGCCGACCACGGCGTTCTGACCGGCGAAAACTGCACCCTGCGTGTGCTGGACGTGAAAAAGACCCCCAAGGGCTACTTTGTCCACACCTGCGTGCTGGAAAACGGCTATGTCCGTGTGGGCGACGTGCTGAACGCCCAGGTGGACCGTGAATACCGCTGGGCCATCGCCCGCAACCACACCGCCACCCACCTGCTGCAGGCCGCTCTGCGGGAGGTCCTGGGCGACCACGTCCACCAGGCCGGCTCCTATCAGGACGCCCATGTGACCCACTTCGACTTCACCCACTTCAGCGCCGTCACCCCCGAGGAGCTGGCCAAGGTGGAGAAGATCGTCAACGACAAGATCTACGAGGCCATGGAGGTCAACGTCCGCAGCATGCCGCTGGACGAGGCCAAGAAGATGGGCGCCATGGCCCTGTTCGGTGAGAAGTACGGCGAGATCGTCCGGGTTGTGGATGTCTGCGGCTGGTCCACCGAGTTCTGCGGCGGCACCCATGTCAAGAACACCGCCCAGATCGGCGGCTTCAAGATTGTCAGCGAGTCCTCTGTGGCCGCCGGCATCCGCCGCATCGAGGCCGTCACCGGCAAGAACCTGCTGATGCGCGCCAACGCCAACGAGCTGATGCTCCGCCAGACCGCCGCCGCCCTCAAGGCCAACAACGTGGCCGACCTGGTGGCCCGCGCCGAAGCCGTCATGGCCGAGAACAAGGCCCTGACCAAGGAGCTGGATACCATGAAGGCCGAGGTGGCCGCCTCCAAGGTCACCGACCTGTTCAAGAGCGCCGGCGAGGTGAACGGTGTCAAGATCATCACCGCCTATTTTGCCGGCACCGCCAGCGACACCCTGCGGGGCATGTGCGACACCATCCGCGACAAGGCCGTGAATCCGGTGGTGGCTGTCCTGGTGGGCAGCGACGGCGGCAAGACCACCATGGCAGTGGCCGTCAACAAGCTGGCCCAGGCCAAGGGCCTCAAGGCCGGCAACCTGGTCAAGGAGCTGTCTGCCATTGCCGGCGGCAAGGGCGGCGGCAAGCCTGACTTCGCGATGGCCGGTCTGAAGGACGCCACCAAGATCGACGAGGCCCTCCAGGCCGCCGGCGAGGTGGCAGGCCGCCAGATGGCCTGAACGGCTGACCCCTGCGCGGCCGGGGCGCCGCGCTGACAATAGGACGAGATCCACCCACGAAAGGAGCTGTCAACAATGGATGATTGCCTGTTCTGTAAGATCGCCGCGGGGGAAGTTCCCTCCAACAAGCTGTACGAGGATGACCAGCTGCTGGCCTTTTATGACATTGACCCCCAGGCGCCGGTTCACTTCCTCGTCATTCCCAAGAAGCATATCGCATCGGCTGCTGCCCTGACCGAAGAGGATGGGGCTCTGCTGGGCCACATCTTTGCCACCATCGCCAAGCTGTGCAAGGACCTGGGCTGCGACGGCGGCTACCGGATCGTTTCCAACGTGGGCGAGGATGCAGGCCAGAGCGTCAAGCACCTGCACTTCCACGTGATGGCCAAGCGTCCCATGGGCTGGCCGGCAGGCTGAGGACCCGGATCACAAAAGGAGAGAATCATACAATGGCTGAAACCTATACTTTGAAGGTCGCGGGCCTGACCCGCGAGCTGACCATCTGCAAGGTGAACGACCACATGGACATTGCGGCCTTCATCATGCTGGGCGATACCGAGCTGACGGTGGCCGCCGCAGCCGCGCTGCTGAAAAAGTGCCCCGCCTTTGATATCCTGCTGACCGCCGAGGCCAAGGGCATCCCCCTGGCCCACGAGATGAGCCGGCAGAGCGGCAAGCCCTATGTCTGCGCCCGCAAGAGCGTCAAACTGTATATGAAGGACCCGGTGGTGGTAGAGGATCAGTCCATCACCACCGAGGGCAAGCAGAAGCTGGTCATCGACCGCAAAGAGCTGGACGAGATGAACGGCAAGCGGGTCCTGGTGGTGGATGATGTCATCTCCACCGGCGGCTCCCTCAAGGCACTGGATGCCCTGGCGGAGCAGACCCACTGTGAGATTGTGGGCCAGGCCGCCGTTCTGGCCGAGGGCGACGCAGCCAAGCGGGAGGATATCATCTTCCTGGAGCCGCTGCCCCTGTTCCTCCACCAATGAGGTGATGAGGTGAGGCGGCCGGTCTGCGCACTCTTTGCCGGTGCGCTGGGTGCGCAGCTGATCGCTGCTTTTGAGCCGCAGGTGACCCTTGGGCCGCTTGCGGCTTTCTTTGTTGCCGTCTGCCTGGGTGTGTGGGTTCTGGGCGGACCGTCCCGGGGCTACGGGCCCTGCCTGCTGGCGGGCGCGGTGCTGGGGATGGCCTTTACAGCCCGGACCCAGGCCCGGCTGGAGGAGTGGACCCAGCGCTATGACGGCGCCCTGGTCCGCCTGACCGGCTGCGTCGAGGATGTCCGGGAGGGCTACAGCCATACCACCATCCGGGCCCGGATTCGGGTGGAGACCGTCGGCGGGGAGGAAGTCCAGTTTTGCTGCTGGTGCGACGACCTGCCGGTGTGCGCGGCGGGGGATGAGATCGAGGGCGTTTTCACCCTGGCATCCCCGGCCTCTGAGGCCCGCCCCGGCTGGTACGCCGACGAGGTGGTGTTTTTGGCCGGCTATCAGCGTCAGTTTGAGGTGCTGGGGGAGGGAAAAGGCTTTCGGGCCTGGTCGGCCCGGCTCCAGCAGACCCTGAGCGGCGCTCTGTGCCAGGAGCTGGAAGAGGACGAGGCCGGCACCCTGGCGGCCATGGTGGTGGGGGACCGCACCCGGATCAGCGAGGACCTGAATCAGGCCTACCGGGCGGCGGGACTGTCCCATGTGCTGGTGGTCAGCGGGATGCACGTGTCCATCCTCTGCGGGATGGGCCTGCCCAGGCTGTGGAACCCGGCCCGGTGGCTGCTGGGGATGGTTCAGAAGCTGATGGTGCTGCTGCCGGGGAATCTGGGAGCCGGCCTGTACCGGAAATGGATGGTCCGGGCGGCCCGGAACCGTTTCGAGCGGACCCCGGCCGGACAGAACAAAGTCCTGGGTTTCTGGAAGAGGTGGAGGTCCCGGGTGCTGACCCTCTGGCCGGTGGCGCTGGCGGTTTTGCTGACCGGCATCACCGGCTTCACCCCGTCGGTCCTCCGGGCGTCGACGGCGGTGGTCATCGGCGCTGTGGGGGTGTGGGTGCTGGCGCCCACCGACGCCCTGACCAACCTGGCCATCGCCGGGCTGGGAATGAGCGCTTTCAACAGTTATGCGGTCTGCGATGTGGGCTTTCAGCTGTCCTATGCGGCAGTGGTGGGCACCCTGGCCGGGGTGGAATTGTCCCGCAGACGAAACCGGCAGCTGCACGACCGCCCGGCCCTCCAGCGCCGCCGGATGCAAGCCATGCCGCTGGTTCAGCGGCTGGGCCTCAGGATATCCCGGGCGGTCTGGTCGGCGGCCTGCGTCTCCTTCTGCGCCACAGCGGCAACCTTCCCGGTGCTGGTGATCTGGGGGATGGGGGCCAGTCCCTATGCCCTGGTGTCGGGTGTGGTCATCCTCTGGGTGGTACAGCCCCTGATGACGCTGGGAATTCTGGCGGCCCTGACCGGGCTTGTGCCGGCACTGTACCCCATCTACCACCTGCTGACGGCGGCAGCCGGCGCCCTGGCCCGCCTGCTGAACGGCTGGACCGTGATGGTGTCCGGCTGGCCCGGCACCGAAATCCGCTTTGATTCCCGCTATGCGGCGGTGGTGAGCCTGATTTGGATGGGCCTGTGCTGGCTGGCCTGGCATGGAAAGGTCCGGGCCCGGTTCTGGGTGCCGGCGCTGGCGCTGGCGGTGGCAGTGGGAATCGGCGGGGCCCTGCTCCTGAGCCGGGATGTGGTCCAGGTGGCCCTGGTGGGCAACGCCCAGACCCCCTCGGTGATTCTGGCCCAAAATGGCCGGGCGGTGGTGCTCTACCGGGGCGGCAGCGGCGGCCGGACCGCAGTGGAAGACTGGCTGACCGGCCACGGCATCCCGGAGGCGGATTTCGTGGTGGATCTGCGCCGGGAGCCCTCCCGCGTCACCCTGCCGGCGGCCCATCGGGTCATTACCCCGGCCCGGATGGGGGACTATGCCGATCACGACTTTACCTGCGGGGCCATGGAAGTGGAAGTGCTGTCCCTGCCTTCCGGCTGCGCCGTCCGGGTGACGGTGGACCGCTGGCAGCTGGCGGCGGTCAGCGGCACCTTTGAACTGGCCAGCCCGGTTTCGGTGGATTGGCTGCTGGCCTCGCCCTCCGACCCGTCGGCCTTCCAGTGGGATGGCGTGCTGGCCCTGGGGGAATACGACTGGATGGGGGAGGACACCGCCCGGGCGGAAGGATTGGTCCTGCGCCCCGGCGGGGACGTGAAAACCCGCGGATGACCAAGGAGGCGAGCAAATGACAGAAAACAAACTGGCGGTCCTGGCAGAACAGGGCTGCCCGGTGTTCTATTTCTACTCCACCGAACCATACCTGGTCCGCCAGGCGGTGCGGACGGCCTGCCGGCTGCTGTCCCGGGATTCCGACGAGGAAGTGACGGTGCTGGACGGCGCCGCCCCCGACGTGGAACAGCTGGTGATGGCGGCGGGCACCATTTCCTTTTTCGGGACCCGGCGTGTGGTCTGCCTGCCCGAGGTGGACCCGGGGGCCTACAGCGAAAAGGACCTGGACGCCTTTCTGGACACGGTGGCCAGCGTGGAAAATGCGGTGCTGGTGCTGGGGAGCGTCTTTGAGGCCGACCGGTCGGGCAAAGCCAGGCCGGGCAAGCGGGCCCAGCGGCTGATGGCCCAGTGCAAAAAACAGGGATGGCTGGAGGAACTGGCCAAACCCGGCCCCGCCCAGCTGCGTCAGATGGTCCTGGACCGGGCCCGGGCCCAGGGGGCCGAGATGACCGGACAGGCGGCGTCGGCCCTGCTGGACCGGTGCGGGGAGGACCCCTATCTGCTGGAAAACGAGGTGGACAAGCTGGCGGCGGGTGCAGGCTACCGGACCATCACCCCGGCCCTGGTGGCGGAAATGGGGGTGGTGAGCCTGGAAGCGGATGTCTTTGAGATGGTGCGGATGGTCACCGCCCGGAACGCGGCCGCCGCCTGCAAAAAACTCCAGGTCCTGCTGCGGCTCCAGCAGGAGCCCATCGCCATCGCCGCCGCCATGATCGGCAGCTATGTGGATTTGTACCGGGTCAAGCTGGGCCAGCAGCACAAGAAAAACTACAGCGCCGTGTTCAAGGAGTTCGGATATAAGGGGAGCGATTACCGGCTCAAGCGGTCGGCCCAGACGGCGGCGGGCTACACCCTGCCCCAGCTGAAACGCTGCCTGAACATCCTGCTGGAGCTGGATCAAAATCTCAAAGGCCAGCCGGTGAGCCCCCAGATTTTGCTGGAGACGGCTCTGTGCCGTCTGGCCATGGAAGGAGGCAGCCAATGAGCGAGCGGCTGCACACCGGCCGGGTCCTGGTGGTGGAGGGCAAATACGACGCCGCCCGCCTGGCCCGGCTGACCGACGCCATGATTCTCCTGACAGGGGGATTCGCGGTCTTTTCGGACAAAAAGCGCCAGCGGCTTCTCAAGCAGCTGGCGGAACAAAACGGTCTGATTCTCCTGACCGACTCGGACAAGGCAGGCTTTCAGATCCGCACCTACATCACCAACCTGGTGGGGGCGGACCATGTGGTCCAGGCCTATATCCCGGCCCTGCCGGGGAAGGAGCGCCGGAAGGCGGCTCCCGGCAAGGAGGGCCTGCTGGGGGTGGAAGGGGTGCCGGACGAGGTGGTTCTCCGCAGCCTGCGCCAGGCATTGGGCAGCGAGGCGGACCAGCCCGCCGCCCCCCGGGCGGGACGGGCCATCACCTACACCGACCTGTACGACTGGGGCCTGTCGGGGACGGCGGGAGCCGCCGAGCGGAAATACCGGCTGCTGGGGGCCCTGGGCCTGCCGCCCCGCCTCTCCAAAAAGGAAATGCTGGAGGTATTCAACCGGCTGTATACCTTTGAACAGCTGGACAGCCTGCTCTCCCGACTGGAGGAGAACTGAAGCAAACGCCCGGACTTCTTCCCAGGGGGAAGGGGTCCGGGCGCTTTGGTTTGTCAGTGGGAGATGGCGCTTTCAATGACGCGGCAGAGGAGGGCCAGGTCGGAGCCGGCCAGCAGTTCAAACTTGACGGCCCCGAGGCCGCCCGAGTACCACAGCTGCAATTCGCCGTCCAGGTCGGCCAGGCCGGCGGATTCGACGGCGTAGGCCTGCACCCGGCTGTAGGGGAGGGAAGTGAAGGACTTTTTCATCCCGGTGACCCCCTGAATGTTCACCGCAATGACCCGGCGGTCGGTAAAGACCACCCCGTCGCGGACGCTCTGGAAGGCCTGTACAATGTCCTCCCCGGGAACCAGCAGGGGCTGGATCAGCCGTTCCAGCTTGGAATCCCGGACCGGGCGGAGCTTCAGAAAGGACGGATTTTCAAAATCAATCATGGTGCACACCTCTTTCGTTTCATCGGGTCGGATCAAGAACAGCACAAAGGTCAGCCCTCCAGCAGGGCCAGCGCCTGCCGGAAGTCGGCCCGCCGCAGCCCCCGCATGCTGTCCACCAGGACCAGGCGGGCCTGCAGGGCGGGCGTCCGGGTGAATTCGTCGGGACGGTCGTCCAGGATGACATAGCTGGTGCCGGGGTGCTGGTCCAGCCAGGCGGCAATTTCCTCCCCCTTGCTCTGGCCCAGGATGGGAGCCAGATCCCGCACCGGGGTGCCGTTGGCCTCCATGGTGCGGTAGAAATGGTCCCGGATGGTTTGGATGAGGGGGTCGGTGTCCTCAAAGCTGTACCGCCAGGAAGAGGACAGAACAATGCCGGCCCCGGTCCGCCGGACCAGCCGGCGCAGCAGGTGCAGGGCGATGGGGTCAAAGAACTGGCGCCCCATGGGCCGGCGGAACAGAATGTCCAGCCGGACGCTGAGAGGGGTGCACAACACCCCGTCGATATCCAGAAACAAGACAGCCATAGGAAAGCCTCCGTGGATGGGCAGGTGCTGCCTTTATTGTAGCACGGCCCGGCGTCTGCGGCAACTGGCGATTGACGAAACGCCCCAAACGCGGTATACTATAACACGTCGCCGGGGTGTTGCGCAGTTGGTAGCGCGCCTGCTTTGGGAGCAGGAGGCCGCAGGTTCGAATCCTGTCACTCCGA
>CALWZL010000059.1 GCA_944385995.1 uncultured Faecalibacterium sp. | reverse complement strand
GCGCCCTGGCTGCGGGTGCAGGAGGCGCTGCCTGGGGTTTCAGCACAGCGCAGGCCCCGCCGGCCGGACATACGGGAAAGCGGCGCCTTCCCGGCCGGTGAGGCCGTGAGAAAGCGCCGCTTTGACGTTGGAAATATGGTGATGCTTGCGCGGAGTTAATCCAGTTCCAGGGCGCCGGTGTACAGCTGGTAGTAGGTGCCCTTGAGGGCGATCAGCTGGTCGTGGGTGCCCCGCTCGATGATCCGGCCGTGATCCAGAACCATGATGGCGTCGGCGTTCTGGACGGTGGACAGGCGGTGGGCGATGACGAAGGTGGTGCGCCCGGTCATCAGGGCGTCCATGCCCCGCTGGACAATGGCCTCGGTGTGGGTATCGATGGAGCTGGTGGCCTCATCCATAATCATGACCGGGGGATCGGCCACAGCGGCCCGGGCGATGGCCAGCAGCTGGCGCTGGCCCTGGGACAGGTTGGCGCCGTTGCCGGTCAGCATGGTGTTGTAGCCGTCGGGCAGGCGGCGGATGAAGTCATCCGCACCGGCCAGCTTGGCGGCGGCAATGCACTCTGCGTCGTGGGCTTCCAGGTTGCCGTACCGGATGTTCTCCATGACGGTGCCGGTGAACAGGTTGGTGTCCTGGAGGACGATGCCCAGGGAGTGGCGCAGGTCGTCCTTCTTGATCTTGCGGATGTTGATGCCGTCGTAGCGGATCTTGCCGTCCTGGATGTCATAGAACCGGTTGATGAGGTTGGTGATGGTGGTCTTGCCGGCGCCGGTGGAGCCGACGAAGGCCACCTTCTGGCCCGGTTTCGCATACAGGGAGATGTCGTGCAGGACGGTCTTTTCAGGCACATAGCCGAAATCCACGTCGTAGAACCGGACATCGCCCCGCAGGCGGGTGTAAGTGACGGTGCCGTCGTGATGGGGGTGCTTCCAGGCCCAGACGTTGGTCCGCTCGGGGTACTCCTCCAGGGTGCCGTCCTCTTTCTCGCGGGCGTTCACCAGGGTGACGTAACCGTCGTCCACCTCGGGCTCCTCGTCCAGCAGGGCGAAGATCCGGTGTGCGCCGGCCAGGCCCATGACCACCATGTTCACCTGGTTGGACACCTGACCGATGGCGCCGGCGAACTGCTTGGTCATGTTCAGGAAGGGCACCACGATGCTGATGCTCAGGGCCATGCCCGACAGGCTCAGGTTGGGGGTGCCCCACAGCAGCAGGCTGCCGCCCACCAGGGCCACCAGGACGTAGGTCACGTTGCCCATGTTGGCCAGCAGAGGCATCAGGATGTTGGCGTAGCGGTTGGCCTTCTCGCTGTTCTCGAACAGCTCGTCGTTGACCTTGTCGAAGTCGGCCTTGGCGCCGTCCTCGTGGCAGAACACCTTGATGACCTTCTGACCGGTCATCATCTCTTCCATGAAGCCCTCGGTCTTGGCGATGGTGATCTGCTGTTTCAGGAAGTAGCTGGAGGAATGGCCGCTGACATAGCGGGCGGTGAAGAACATGATAATCACGCCCAGCACCACCACCAGGGCCAGCCAGATGCTGTAGTAGATCATGATGCAGAACACACTCAGCAGGGTGACGGCCGAAATCATCAGCTGGGGCATGCTCTGACTGACGAGCTGGCGGAGGGTGTCAATATCGTTGGTGTAGAAACTCATGATATCGCCGTGGCTGTGGGTATCAAAGTAGCGGATGGGCAGGTCCTGCATGTGGTCAAACATCTTTTCGCGGAGTTTGGCCAGGGTGCCCTGGGTGATGATGGCCATCATCTGGTTGAAAGCAAAGCTGGCCGCCAGGCTGATGACGTACATGATGACAAGGATGGTCACCAGACGGAAGATGGTGCCTGAAGCAGCAGCCCAGTCGCCGCTCTTGTAGGTGGCTTCCACCACGGCGATGGCGTTCTGCATGAAGATGGACGGCATCGAGCTGACGATGGCGTTGACCAGGATGCAGCACAGGGTGATGGGCAGCAGGACCGGGTAGAACGAGAAAATGGTGCGGATCAGACGGCCGGCCACGCCCTTGGGAGCGCGCTTGCCGCGTCCGGTACTGGTGTTATTCGGCATCCTTGTCACCTCCTGCCGTATTCTGAGATGCACGGTTCTGGGATGTATAGATATCGCGGTAGACATCGCTGGTCTTCATCAGCTCGTCGTGGGTGCCGATGGCCGTGATCCGGCCGCCCTCCATCATGATGATGCGGTCGGCATCCTGGACGCTGGCCACACGCTGGGCGATGATGATCTTGGTGGTTTCGGGGATGAACTCCCGGAAACCCTGGCGGATCAGGGCGTCGGTGCGGGTATCGACGGCGGAAGTGGAGTCGTCCAGGATCAGGATCTTGGGCTTCTTCAGCAGGGCCCGGGCGATGCACAGACGCTGTTTCTGGCCGCCCGAGACGTTGGCGCCGCCCTGCTCAATCCAGGTGTCGTACTTGTCGGGGAACAGCTGGATGAACTCGTCGGCCTGGGCCAGCTTGCAGGCCTGCAGCATCTCGGCGTCGGTGGCGTTGGGGTTGCCCCAGCGCAGGTTATCCTTGATGGTGCCCGAGAACAGGACGTTCTTCTGGAGCACCACGGCCACCTGGTTGCGGAGGGCTTCCAGGTCGTACTTGCGGACATCCACGCCGCCCACCTTGACGCTGCCCTCGGTGACATCGTACAGACGGGGGATCAGCTGAATCAGGCTGGACTTGGACGAGCCGGTGCCGCCCAGGATGCCGATGACCTCGCCCGACTTGATGTGCAGGTCGATGTCGGACAGGGCGTTGCGCTCGGCCTTCTTGGAGTACTTGAAGCTGACGTGGTCGAAGTCGATGGAACCGTCCTTGACCTCGGTCAGGGCGTTGGCGGGGCTGTGAAGGGTGCTCTCCTCGCTCAGGACTTCCACGATACGCTCGGCGGATTCCTGGGACATGGTAATCATGGTGAACACCATGGACAGCATCATCAGGCTCATCAGAATCTGGAAGCTGTAGGTCAGCATGGAGGACATCTGGCCCACGTTCAGGTCCAGACCCTGGGTGGTGATGACGGTGTAGGAGCCGTAGGACATGACAAAGACCATGCCGGCGTAGACACAGAACTGCATCATGGGGCCGTTGAGGGCCATGATCCGCTCGGCCTTGGTGAAGTCCTTCTGCACGTCCTCGGCGGCGGCGCCGAACTTCTTCTTTTCATAGTCCTCGCGGACGTAGCTCTTGACCACCCGCATGGCCTGGACGTTCTCCTGGACCGAGTCATTCAGGGCATCGTACTTGCGGAACACCCGGCGGAACAGGGGAGTGGCGGCCCGGATGACCAGAATCAGACCGATCAGCAGGATGGGGATGGTGAACAGGAAGATGACAGCCAGACGGCCGCCCATGATGAAGCCCATGGCAAAGGAAAAGACCAGCATCAGGGGGCAGCGGATGGCCACACGAATAATCATCATGTAGGCCATCTGGACGTTGGTGATGTCGGTGGTCAGACGGGTGACCAGGCTGGAGACCGAGAACTTGTCGATGTTCTCAAAGGAATAGTCCTGGATCTTGTAGAACATATCCTTGCGCAGGTTGCGGCCGAAACCAGCCGAAGCGTTGGCGCAGGTGGCGCCGGCGGCGCCGCCGAAGATCAGCGACACCACCGCCATGACCAGCAGGGCCGCGCCGTACTGAACGATGACGCTCATGGGGCAGCCGGCCTGCATCTCGTTGACCAGGTTGGCGATCACAAAGGGGATCGTACATTCCAGGATGACCTCCACCGTAACCAGCAGAGGGGTCATGATCGAGGTCTTCTTGTACTCACGAATGCTGTGAGACAAGGTCTTGATGATGTGAGTCATTCCTCGTGTATTCCTCCTTCAAATGATTGGCGGGGACGGCGTGAGGGGGCCGCCCCTTTGTTCCTGTACGAACAACAGTCCGGGGGCATTCAGCCCTCCCCGCAGCCGGGGGCGGGGGCTGTTTCGTCCTCTGCCTGCTGGAGGTTTTGGGCCATGGCGGCCGCAATCTCCTTGAACAGCTGCACCTGGCCTTCGGACAGCCCCCGGGTGAGCACCTGGTCGGTCTGGCGCAGGCAGGCGCGGACCTGTGCGTCCAGCTCGACGGCCCGGGCGGTGGGCACCAGGCTTTTCAGCCGGGCGTCGGTGGCCACGCTTTCCCGCCGGAGAATCTCCTTTTTTTCCAGCTGCTGCAGGATGCCGGTGGCGGTGGAACGGCTCAGGCTGAACACCTGCTCGATGTCCCGCTGGTACACCGGGCCCTCCTGGCAGTGCTCCAGGATATAGAAGATCACCCGGCACTGGACCGCTGTGATCCCAAGGCCCTGCAGTGTGACATTGAGCCGCCGCTTGACCTGACGGGACAGCATGTTGACCCAGGCGCCGCAGTCTTTTTCCAACTCGCTTTCACCTCCCGCCGGGGGCCGCAAAGCCCCGCTGTATAGTTCGTATCCGAACAATAGAGTAGCGGGTTTTCCATGGATTGTCAAGGACAGGAAACAGAAATTTCACGATTTTTTCACACGTCTTTCTGCACAAAAAATCTCTGTGAAATTTGTGACGAATGCCAATACCCCAATTCCCCGCTGAAAAAGGCCGCACCCATGCGGGAAAGACCGGCCGGAAGGGGCAAAAAAGAGGCCCTCCCGCCCGGGGCGGAAAGGCCTTCTGACATGGCGCTATTATAATAAGAAGGATGCTCAGACCACGCCGGCGCGGCACTGTTCGATGAACTGCTTGGCGGCCCGGGGGCTGCGGCCGCCAGCCCGGATGGCGAAGGCCTCGCCCATGGTGATGAGCTGTTCCGGCGGGATGGACAGGCCGAACTGACGGGCCAGGTCCAGCAGAATCTGACTGTAGAGGGCCTTGTCGGGGCGCTGGAAGGTGACGATGAGGCCGAACCGGGCGGACAGGCTCATCATTTCCTGGCGGGTGTCGGCCTCATGGATGTCGTCGCCGGTGCGGTCGGACATGGTTTCCTTGACCAGATGGCGGCGGTTGGAGGTGGCGTAGACCGCGATGTTGTCGGCCCGGCCCCCGGCGCTGCCCTCCAGGATGGCCTTGAGGGCGGCGAAGTTGTCGTCGTTGGCGGCAAAGCTCAAATCGTCGATGAAAAGGATGAACTTGAGAGGGTTGGCGGCCAGCTTGTCCATCAGATCGGGCAGCAGGTAGAGCTGATTCTTTTTGACCTCCACCAGCCGCAGGCCGTCGGGGGCGTACTCGTTGACGATGGCCTTGACGGCGCTGGACTTGCCGGTGCCGGCGTCGCCGTAGAGCAGGACATTGTTGGCCGGCAGGCCGGCCAGCAGGGCCTTGGTGTTGGCAATGACCTTTTCCCGCTCGTGCTCGTAGCCGGGCAGATCGGCCAGACGCTGGGGGTCGGGATGCCGCACCGGGATCAGCCTGCCGTCCTCGCTGAGCATAAAGACATGGTGGCGGGCAAACATGCCATAGCCCCGCCGGCCCATCTCGGACAGCCGGTCCTCATAGGAGGCGGCCAGGCCGGTGGAGTGGGCGGTCCACCGGGGCAGGAAGGCCAGCTCTTCCCGCTGGTCGGCGTTGAGGCCGGCGGCCAGCAGCAGATCGTCCAGGCTCATGGCCGACAAGGTCTCCAGGAACTGCAGCTCGTCGTCCAGGGCCTTTTCCAGGACGGGGGACAGGGCCCCGCGGGCTGCCCGGCGGGCGCAGATGTTTTCGCATTCCAGCACCGCCGCCGACAGGTATTCGCTGAAATCGTCGGTGTCGGCCCCAAAGAGAACCGCTTCAAACTGGCCGGCGGCCTCGCAGATGGCCTGGCGGCCGGCGCCGCCCGCCAGGGTGCGGATAAAGTGCGCATAGGCGGCAATGACGGGGTCCTCCAGCAGTCCGCGAAAGACCGCCAACCCCGCCAGCCGTGCGCTGAGATCCTGTATCTTCATCAGAAAATTCCCTCATTTCAGACAGAATGGGTGCAAACCATACTATATAAGTATAGTGCACCCGGGGCCGGGACGCAAGAGGATCATTTAGTGCAGTGAATTATTTTCATTTGAAAGGCAAAAAGCGTCGGAAAATATATTGATTGACAAGACGATGGTTTTCTAGTATAGTAATTTTCACAACACAAACCAAATGCGTGGATGGGAACAAGTAGCCCAGGGAGCCCCGCTGTACAGAGAGCCGCCGGTTGGTGCAAGGCGGCCAGCGTCCCAAAGCCAAGTCATCCCGGAGCAGCCTGCTGAAAGAAGATCTGGTAAGCAGAGCCGGAGGCACCCGTTATCGTGCAGGACCTTATCGGAACCGGAGGGAAAGTGAGGTCCGTGAGAGGGCGCGGGCAAAGCCGCGTCAACGAGAGTGGTACCGCAGAGAACTTATCGCAAGGTCTTTGTCTCTTGAACAACAGGGGACGAGGGCTTTTTTATTTATGGTTTTCGTCGCCTGGACGTGCGTTTTGTTAGGAGAAAGAGGAGGGAAAAACATGCTGCTCAACGGTTCTCAAATTTTCGTCGAGGTCCTCTGTGAGCAGGGCGTCGACACCATTTTCGGCTACCCCGGGGGCGCGGTGCTGAACCTGTACGACGAACTGTACAAGAACGCCGACCGGATCACCCACGTGCTGACCGCCCATGAGCAGGGCGCGTCCCACGCGGCGGACGGCTACGCCCGGGCCACCGGCCGCACCGGCGTGGTTCTGGCCACCAGCGGCCCGGGTGCCACCAACCTGGTCACCGGCATCGCCACCGCCTACATGGACAGCATCCCCATGGTGGCCTTCACCGGCAACGTCTCCACCGACCTGCTGGGCCGGGACAGCTTCCAGGAAGCCTACATCGAGGGCATCACCATGCCCATCACCAAGCACAACTTCACCGTCCGCCGGGTGGAGGATCTGGCCGACACCATGCGGGCGGCCTTCCGCATCGCCCAGAGCGGCCGCAAGGGCCCCGTCCTGGTGGATATCCCCAAGGATGTCACCGCCAACAAGTGCGAATTCACCCCCAAGCAGCCCGAGCCCATCCGCACCGTCACCACCTTTGATGAAAAGGAAGTGACCTGGGCGGCCGACATCATCAACGGCGCCGAGCGGCCGGTCATCTACTTTGGCGGCGGCGTCCGCAGCGCGGCCAGCTGCCAGCCCCTGCGGGACCTGATGCACAAGGCCGGCATCCCCGCCACCTACACCCTGATGGGCGCCGGCGTGGTGTCCTATGACGATCCCCTGAGCCTGGGCATGATCGGCATGCACGGCTGCTACACCGCCAACCGGGCCGTCAGCGAGGCGGACGTGGTGGTGGCCATCGGCACCCGCTTTTCCGACCGGGTGGCCCTCAAGCCCAGCACCTTCGCTAAAAAGGCCACCATCATCCAGATCGACATCGACCCCAGCGAGGTCAACAAGAACGTCCAGGTGGACCTGTCGGTGGTGGGCGACGCCGCCTACATCCTCCAGGCCATGCTCCCCAAGATCAAGGAGGCCCAGCACCCCGGATGGATGGCCCAGATCCATGACTGGCAGGCCCACGACTATCACCCGGTGTCCGACCCCAGCCGGCTGATGCCCCATCAGGTCATCGGGGAAATTTGCAGCCAGTGCGGCCC
>CALWZL010000058.1 GCA_944385995.1 uncultured Faecalibacterium sp. | reverse complement strand
CTCCAGAGTCTGAGCGTCAACTATGGCCAGGATGGCAGCACCTCTGCCTGGCTGATTCTCGTCCAGTATGTTTCTGAGGGCGGAAACACCTGATTTTTCCCTGTCTTTGCCAACAAAAATACCCTCGGACCAAAGGGTCTGAGGGTATTTTGAGGACCGGGAGAAAATCAGCGGTAGTTTTCATTCAGGAACATAGGCTTGATGGTGACCACTTCGTCGTATTCCTCCTGGTCTACTTCGACATCCGCGTTCAGGGCTTTCAAATCCTGTTTCACTGCCTCCAGCGCCTCGGGGATGTGGACCGCCTTTCCTTCCTCCACGGCCCGGATCATCCGCCGCAGGACAATGGGGTGAGCGTACCGGGCCGGCACCGGGAACGCGGTATAGGTTTGCAGATAGGTTTCCATGGCCTGGAGTGCCCGGTCCGACCGGCCCATCACCACCTTTTTGTTGTTCTGGGCGGTGGGCAGCACGCTGGCACCCGAGAACATGAAGATGGCCGCCAGACCGAACAGGGCAAAGTAAATCCCAAAGCTGCCGCTTCCCTGGAGGAAAAGGCTCACGCCGAACACCAGGGAAACCAGGCCCAGCACCGTGATGGCCAGCGCCACCCAGCGGTAGCTGGGTTTGCTGCACTGATAGGCCCGCTTCCGTTTGGCCGACTGACTCAGTTCCAGGGACAGCTCGGGCTTTTGCTCCAGGTAGTCGGCGGCCTCCTGCAACGCCCGGATGGTCTTTTGGGCCTCAGGGGAGAGCTCCGGCTTTTTCCGGGCTGCCCGCTCCCGTTCCCGCTGGGCCAGACGTTCTTCGGCCGCCGCGCTCACCCGCTTGATTTCGGGGTGTTCCTGTTCCAGACAGGCCAGAAGCTGGTCTACCTGTTCCTCGTATTTGAAGTTGCACTGTTTTTCTTTGCCGCCGTCGTACTGGACCACCAGATAGGGAATGGATGCAAAGATGCCCTTCCGGGAAAAGCCGCCCTGACTCATGGCCACCCGCTTGAATGCCCGGGTGATGGACGGATAGGTGATGTAGTACCGGCGATCCAGATAAAAGCTGTTGAGATACAGTGCCTTCTTCCCCACGCCGCAGGGGCCGATGCGGCGGCAATGTTGTTTGTCTGCGGCCAGGGTCTCAGGGTCCAGGGCCTCCCGGCCCAGCTGTACTGGTTTGAAGATCATAAAAATGCAACCTCCAGACGCCCTGCGGGGCGTCTTTTTGTTTGATAAAAAACCTGCCAGCCGCTGTTGAAAGGCAGCGGCTGGCAGGAAAGTTTGTATTGCGTATGCCAGACCGGGCAGAAGGGGTTATTTCTTGGCAGGCTGCTTCTTGGTGGCGTGGATGAAGATGGCCAGCAGCACGATTGCAAAGAGGATGCCCACAGGGTAAGCCACGGTGGTATTGTAGATGGTGGCGCCGGAAGCGTCCTTGCTGTTCAGGAACTGACCCAGGCACTCATCGCCCAGCAGGAAGTAGGTGGCCGAGACGGCGCTCATGAAGGTAGCGGGGACAGCGGTGATCCAGTAGTTCTTCTTCTGCTGGAACAGGTACATGCTGGCGGCCCACAGAACGATCATGGCCAGGGTTTGGTTGGTCCAGCTGAAGTAACGCCAGACGATGGAGTAATCCAGGTGACCGACGAAAGCGCCCACCAGCAGCAGAGGCACACAGAACACCAAACGGTTCTTGTAGCTCTCCTGGTCCACCTTGAACCAGTCGGCCAGAGTCAGACGGGCGCTGCGGAATGCGGTATCGCCCGAGGTGATGGGGCAGGCGATGACGCCCAGCATAGCCAGGACCACGCCGATGCCGCCCATGGTCTTGGAGCAGACATCATAGATGGCGGCGGACTGACCGTTGGCCAGCGCAGCCTGCAGACCGGTGCTCAGACCGTCGGTGACTTCGTAGATGGAGCAGCCGGCAGCGGCCCAGATCAGAGCGATGATGCCCTCACAGACCATGGCGCCGTAGAATACCATGTGACCTTGACGCTCCGACTTCATGCAGCGGGCCATCAGGGGAGACTGGGTCGCGTGGAAACCAGAGATCGCGCCGCAGGCCACCGTGATGAACATAAAGCTCCAGATGGGCTTGCCGGTGGGCTCCATGTTGTAGAAGTGGGTCCACAGCTCAGGAATCACATAGTTGGGATTGACAAAGACGCCGATGCAGACGCCCACAGCCATGACGATCAGGCAGATGCCAAAGATGGGGTAGATTTTGCCGATGATCTTGTCGATGGACAGGAAGGTGGCGATGAAGTAGTAGGCCAGGATGATCCACAGCCAGACCTCGGTGTTGGCCAGTATGCCGCTGACGCCGCCGTTCTTGAACAGGGTGACGATCAGGCCGGCGGGGCCGACAGCAAAGACGGTACCGACCATCACCAGCAGAACCACGCTGAAGATGCGCATGACCGTCTTCATGCCGCTGCCCAGGTAGATGCCGCAGATTTCAGAGATGGATGCGCCGTCATTGCGCTCGGAGAGCATGCCGGAGAAGTAGTCGTGGACGCCGCCGGCAAAGATGGTGCCGAAGGTGATCCACAAAAAGACCGCGGGGCCCCACAGGGCACCCTGCATTGCGCCGAAGATGGGGCCCAGGCCCGCAATGTTCAGCAGCTGAACCAGGAACAGCTTCCACTGGGGCATCACGACGTAGTCAACGCCGTCGTTGATGCGGACAGCGGGCGTTTCCCGGTCATCCGGCCCGAAGGTGTTATCAACGACCTTACCGTAAGTAAGATAACCGATGATGAGCAGAGCCAGGCAGAGCAGAAAACTTACCATAAAGATTCCTCCTATTATTGATTTTCTGGCCAGGCTGGATGCCTGCCGCAATCCAGCCGCTCTACCCTCATTCTAGTCCTTTTTTTCAAAATTGCAAGGGGCTAGTTCATATTTTTTCATGTTTTATTCAAAATTTACATAACTTCGCGGGGTCAAAAAGGAAATATATTACATGCCTTTCAGACCGTCAGTTCCTGGATTTCGCGGCGGATGAGAGACCCCGCCGCGCCGGCCAGCTGGTCCATGGTGCGGATCCGCGCAAGGCTCCGTCCATAGATGGCAGCAGCGTCTCCGGCGCTCTGGTCCTCCCCCATAAAGACCGCCGCCACCCGGACCCCCTGGTGCCGGAGCGCCCGCACTTCCCGGGCGGTATCCTCCACCGCGGGCTGATCGGCGTAATCCCGGCCCAGCGGGTAAGGGCCGCCGGGCGGAATCCGGTGGCTGTCGTTGGGGCTGGCATCGGTCAGGAGAAGCAGCAGATGCCGGGCCGACGGCGCCGAACGGATCAGTTCTCCGGCGGCCCGGAGGGCCAGGCCGTCCCGGTTCCAGCCCGAGGCGAAGTAATCAAAGATCTTCCGGCTGCCGCCCTTGTCCCCAAAGCTTTTCAGGACCCGCAGGACGGTATAACCCCGCAGGCTGCAAAAACTGCTGACCCGCACCGGCACCCCGCACCGGGTCAGGCTTTCGGCCAGGATGTAGCCCTGGGCCGCGATGATTTCCTGACAGTGCATCCGGGACGAGGAGGCATCCAGCACCAGATCCACCGAGAAGCCGGGGCGGTCGGTGTTGGCCTGCCGCAAAAAGACCCGGCCGTCTCCCACCACCGCCGCACGCCAGACCCGGGGACTGTCCAGGCGGCCGCTGCGGGCGGATTCGGTCTCCATCTGGCTGTGCACCTGCAAACAGTTGCGGATCTGTTCGGTGAGGCGGAGGATGGCATTTTGGTAGAGACTGCTGTCTTTGGCGTAGGCGGCCCGGTTCCGCTGGGCCTGGAGGGCCGCTTCCTGGGCCAGCCGGCGGGAATCTCCGTTGGGCGCCCGGTCGGGATCGGGCGTCCCTGCGGTGAACCACAGGTGACACCCGCCATGGAGACCGGTGCACAGCTGCTGTTCGATGGCCGCCAGGGTTTCAGGGGGATAGAGGGACCGGCCAAAACAGCTCTCGATGTAATCCCGGTCAGCGGCGGCGTTCTCGTTGAGTTTCAGACGGGCGCGGCGGAGGTCCAGCAGCTTTTCCCCGCCGGCACCGCCCGCCGTGCTGCGGCCCGCCGTCAGCACATCGGTGTGGACGATTTCGGTGGGCATGAATTTGGTCAGGGCTGAGGCCCATTTGCCATCGAAGTGGAGCCGGAGCGGAACGCGGGTCCGGGCGGTCCCGCGGAAGAGGCCCGCCCTGGCAAAGGCTTCCCGGATGGCGGCCGCCACCGCTTCCCCGCCGGTGAGGCCGGTGCAGTCCAGCCCCCGGAAAAGGCTTGTCTCCCAGGGGGTCATCACCGGCGGCCGGCGGTCCAGCACCTGCCGCCACCGGGCGGCCTGGAGGGTGTAGACCAGCTGGTTTTTGGCCATCCATTCCTGACGGGACAGCTTGTACTCCTGGGCAAAAAAGTCCCGGGCGTGGTCCTGCCGCAATTCGGCCAGGGCCGGGCGCCGGGGGCTTTCCAGCGGAAACACCGCGCTCTCCAGGGCCAGCCAGGCCAGATCGTCCAGCATGGCCTGCCGCCGGTCCCCGGCCCAGGCGCCGAACAAAGTCCGGGGCATCTCGGAACCGAACCACTTGCGGACACAGCCCACAATGCAGTTCATGTACAGGTCGGGGCTGCCGTCCTGTTTCAGGGCCAGAAAGAGCGGGTCAAAACCGTAGGCTCCCGCGGCGTTCCAGATCTGATTCAACGCCCGGCGCTGCTGGGCGCTGTAATGCTGGGTCAGCATGGCGGTCACCCCTCGAACAAATCCGCCGCCGACAGCTTCCGGGGAATCCGCTGGGCCATCACGTCCCGAATCAGACCCTGTTCATAGCTGTCAAAGGCCTTGTTGGTGATGCCCATGTCCAGGGCTGCCCCCACCGGCACCCCTTTGCCCATCAGGTCCAGCGCATCCAGCAGGCCCCGCAGGTCCAGCGCCTTGCTGGAAATCTCCGCGCTGGCGCATTTCTTTTGGAGCTCGAAAAAGAGCTGGCCGAACTGACTGCGGTATTTCTTTTTCAGCTGTGGAACATGCCGGGCCAGCAGACGATCCAGATTCTCGGGGGAGATGGTGGGCATCTGGATCACCGCAAACCGGGAGGTCAGGGCCTCGTTCAGCTCCCGGGTGCCGGCATAGCCATAGTTCATGGTGGCAATGAACCGGGTGGATTCCGCCATGGGAACCCGGTCATACCCCGGCACATCGAGGGAGCGGCGGAAATCCAGGGCCGCATGAAGGACGGCCAGGGCCTCATTTTTGGCCATGTTGATCTCGTCCAGAATCCCGAAGCCCCCGTACCGGGCGCACTGGTAGACCGGTCCCGGCCGGAACTGGACCTGTCCCGCCGCAAAGGTATCCATGCCGATCAGGCTGGCAGCGTCCATATTGACATGAAAGGACACATTCCAGGCCGGCCGGCCAAAGGCTGCCGCCAGATTTTCGGCCAGAACGTTTTTACCGGTGGCCTTGCCGCCCGCCAACAGCAGATTTTTCCCGCAGAGAAGGGCCGCCAGGGCTTCCTCCCAGATCTCCGACCCGTAATAATGATACCGCGGCTGGGGAATCCGGGCCTGCATCTGGGCCGGGGCCGGGTATGTTGCACGGAAGGCCCGCACCTCTTCCACCAGGGCCGGACGGACCCCTTCCTGTTCCAAAAATTCCAGCATCTTGCCATTCCTCCTTGCCCGCAGCCAAAAAGGACGGAGAGCCGCGCCGCCGCGTTCTCTCTGCCCTTTCGGTGCGCTTCTGCCGTCAGTATAGCACAGACCGGAAAAAATAAAAAGTGGGGGCCGGCGTGGCTATTCCGCCGCCGGGCGGTTTGTGATACAATGGTTCCAAAGCGCAGCCATAAAAGGAGTGAACCTGTATGGACAAATCCACATCCACCGCCCGGGAGCTGGTGCCCTTTGCCCTGGTCGCCTACGGCATTCCCTTTCTGATGGGGATTCCCCTGGCCATCGCCCAGCAGGCCGGCTATTCCACCGACCTCTTTGCCAATGCCCAGATGTACTACCCCGCCGCAGGCGCCATTGCGGCCCTGCTGCTGACCCGGCAGGCAGACGCCATGCCCCGCCGGTTTTTTGTCTTTCACCTGATCTGTACCGGTCTGATGGCCCTGTGCTGTCTGGGCACCGTCCTTCTGCCCGGCGGCGGCTGGCTGGTGGCCTGCAACCTGATCGTGATTCTGGGCAGCCTGGCAGGCTGGGGCATCCTTCTGGCCCAGAAAAAAGAGCTGCGCCAGGCCGCCGGTCTGGGCTGGCAGAAGGGAAAACTGGTCTGCGGATGCGTCGTCCTCTACATCCTGCTGCGGACGGCGGTGGTGTTTGCCAGCGCGGCCATCGCCGGCCAGCTGGGGAATTATCTGCCCTACTGGTCCACGCCCTCCCCCTATATGGTCCTCTTGTTCCTGCTCCCCAACTTCTTCCTCAGCTTCATGCCCTTCTGGGGGGAGGAGTACGGCTGGCGGTATTTTCTCCAGCCCCGGCTCCAGAGCCGGTTCGGGATGCGGGGCGGCGTCCTGGTGCTGGGAGTGCTGTGGGGACTGTGGCATCTGCCCCTGAACTTCTTTTTCCACGCCCAAAGTACTCCCCTGCAGAACGTGGCCGGTCAGCTGATTACCTGCGTGACCCTGGGGATATTTTTCGCCTGGGCCTATCTCAAGACCGGGAACATCTGGGCCCCGGTGCTGCTCCACTTCTTCAACAACAACCTGTCGGTGGTCTACACCGGCGCCGCCGAAATCAGCAACCAGACCGTCGGCTGGATGAACATACTGGCGTATCTGGTACTGATGGGAGTGGCATTCTTGCCCTTCCTGGCCTCGCCGGTGTTTGGCAAAAAGAAGTCCAGCGAATCATCCTTATAACACAGGGAAGAGAGGTATAATACATCATGATTCCCAAATACTTTGAAATGCACAAACCCATCCTGCAATTTTTATCAGATGGCGATATCCATTCCCTGAAAGAACTCAAAACAGCCGTGATCCAGACCTTTCATCTTACAGAAGAGGATCTGGCACAAGTTTTGCCCAGCGGACGGCAAACTTATTTTGGAAACCGTATTGGATGGGCCCGCACCTATCTGAAAAAGGCCGGGCTGATCGAAAGTCCGTCCAAAGGGATGTTCCGCATCACACAGGAAGGCCGGAAGGTGGTCCAGGAAAATCCGCCGGTCATTGACAACCAATACCTGATGCGCTACCAGTCCTTTCGCGATTTTACCAAGTCCTCTGCCGCCGAAACTGCTGCGCCTGCTGCCGGCGACAATTCCGATACCCCTGACGATATTTTGGAAAAGGCCTTCAAACAGATCAATCAAAGCCTTGCAGAAGATATTCTTGCAGAGGTCATGAAACTTTCTCCGACGGCCTTTGAAAAAATGGTTTTGGACCTCATGTCCAAAATGGGATACGGCACCTTTGCCAATGCGTCCACCCTGACGGCCACATCGGGAGATGAAGGAATTGACGGCATCATCATGGAAGATAAACTCGGCTTTGACTTGATTTATGTACAGGTCAAGCGATGGGGCGAAGATCATCTGGTAGGCCGCCCGGATGTCCAGGGATTTGTCGGAGCGATTGCGGGAAAAGGCGGACGAGGGCTGTTTGTCACAACCTCCAAATTCACAAAACAGGCCATTGACTATGCGAAACATCAGCATGTTATTCTGATGGACGGCGAAAAACTCGCTTATTACATGATCGAACACAATTTCGGCGTGAGCACAAGAAAGACCTTTTCCATCAAAGCCATCGATTCCGATCTTTTCGAAGAATATCAGGATGACTGATGCTTTTCCCTGCCGACCTGGAAAGAAGGTGACCCCATGCCCATCTGGAACCCCTGGCACGGCTGCCGGAAAATCAGTCCCGGCTGCCAGCACTGCTATGTCTACCGGCGGGATGCCTCGGTGGGCCGGGATGCCAGCCTGGTGACCCAAACCGGG
>CALWZL010000057.1 GCA_944385995.1 uncultured Faecalibacterium sp. | reverse complement strand
TGGCGTTGGGGGTGACCTCGGCGCCGGTGCCGGCGGTGGTGGGGATCAGGACGATGGGCACGCACTTCTGGGCCATGTCGGGGTTGTCCAGCAGCTCCTTGACGCCGTACTCGTCGGTGACCAGGACGCTGGCCAGCTTGGCGGCGTCCATGACGCTGCCGCCGCCGCAGGCCACGATCAGGTCGGCGCCGCTGTGCTTGAACTCATCCACCAGCTTCTGAACGGCCATGTAGCTGGGCTCGGGGGGCAGCTCGTCCAGGACGTAGTACTCCACCCCGGCGGCCTTCACGGCATCCTCGGGCAGGGCGAACAGGCCGGCGCCCTCGATGCCCTTGTCGGTGAACATGGCCACCTTCCTGGAGCCAAGGGCCTTGATGATGGAGGTGATGTTCTTCATGGAATTTTCGCCGCCGTAGACGGCATGGGGCATTTTCAGATTGTATTGGGTCAGCATAAGGCAAAATCTCCTCTCTTTGCAGTGCATTTATTTGGTTCCCTGGGCGGCGGTGGGGTTGTACAGGCCCACCCGCTCCCGGCGCTCGCCCAGGATGTCCGCTTCGGTGAACCGGACGTATTTGATCCCCTGACGGGTCCGGGCGGCATAGGCCAGATGAAGGGTGCCGTCCTTCCCCTGCATCAGGTAGGGGTATTCATACTGTTTGTTGTTGGTGCGGTTTTCGTCGCCCATGAAGCCCTCGCCCCGCTCCATCCACCGGATGATGGGGAAGGTCAGGCCGCCGTCCTCGGACAGGGCCACTGCCACCGGGCACCGCAGGCCGGGCCAGGCCGCCTTGCCGGGGTGGGGGTCCGGGGTGCAGGTGGGATTGTAGGCGATGGCAATCCGCCCGCTCTGGAGCTTGGCGGCGCTGATGCTGGAGTTGTTGTTGGGCAGCGGGGTGGGCTTGGGCTCGGTCCAGCTCTCGCCCCAGTCGAAGGACTCGCTGCGGTGGATGCGGTAGGCCTCGCGGTTGCGCATGAAGGCCACCAGATGGCCCGGCTCCAGCTCGATGACATTGGCGTGGACGTGGCCGTTGCTCTTCGGCATCATGACCATATGCCAGGTCTTGCCCTGGTCATCCGAAATACGGAAGGCGGTGGGGTCGCCGGACAGGCCGTCGGCCGAGTCGGTGCACAGCCAGTTGGAGAAAATCCACCGGCCATTGGACAGAACCTGGATGGGCTGGCGGCAGAAGGTGCCCTCCTCGGGGAACACCGTCTCGTATTCGCCCCAGGTGCGGCCGCCGTCAAAGCTCTTCTGGCAGCGGACCACCGCGGTATACTGCATGTTGTCCTTGCCCTCCTGGCGGTCCAGCTGGGCGGTGTACATGGCCCAGACCGCCCCGTCGGGGCCGTAGAACAAAGAGGGATTCTGTTCGCTGCGGGTGGGGTCCCCCGAGATATCCACCGGCTCCAGCCAGGCGGGGGCATCCTTGGGCAGCAGGGAGCAGATGATATGGATATCGGCGCTTCCCTCATAGGTGCCCGCAAACCAGCAGCAGAGCAAATCGCCGTCGGGCAGCTCCACCATGGCGGGAGCGTGGGCGGTGGGCCAGCCGCCGGTGGGCAGAAGGGCCTCCACCGTGCCCATCTCGTCATTCTGATAGAGGGTGCCGTCCCAGGTCAGGCCGGGCAGTTTGGGATAAGTCATTTCCATCGTCCTTTCTTGTTGTATGGCATTCAGCGCGAAGCTGTCGGTTTCAGGTGGTGCCCTGTGCCAGGGCGGCGGCCAGATCGGTCAAAAGAGAAGGCTGGCCAAAGCCGCCCGACTTGGTAATGACATGGCGGGTGCAGCCGTCGCAGGTGAAGCGGGCCAGCACCACGCCCTTTTCCATCTCGCAGACCGGCTCCAGTTCGGTGACCCCGGCGCACCGCATACATTGCAGCAGGGTGTCGCCGCCGGTCAGCAGCAGGGTGCCCAGGGCGGGGCTGTGGAAGATTCCCGCCACCAAATCCCCCAGGCTGGAGGCGATCCGCACCCGCATGGTCTCGAGGCTGCACCCCAGCTGTGCGGCATAGTCGGCGGTGGGCTGGTTGCCCCCGGCGTCGTTGCTGTCGATGATGGCCAGGGGATGGGCCTGGAGCACGGCCTCGATGTCCTGCCGGGCCTGCTCCCCCTCCCCGGTGTTCCAGTAGCCGGGCTGGAGCTTCTGGCGGGGGGCCAGCCGCATCCGGGCAAAACCTGCCGCCTCGGCGTGGTCCAGCTGGGCCAGGGTGATGGGGTTGACGCTGCCGCAGACCACCAGAAGCCGGGGGTCCAGGGCGGGGCGGGTCACCTGCTCGGGATGGCCCAGGCCCAGCAGCCCCGGCAGCACCGCGCCGAACCCGGCGCAGCCCGCCGAAATGTGGAGCCGCCCGGCATCCATCAGGGTGCGGCCGGCCTGCTCCAGATCCTCCAGGGATTCCGCGTCATAGACGTAGATCCCCTCCCCTGCGGGGGCGGGGGCGTCTGCCGGAACGCTGTGGACCGGCACGCCGCTCTGGCTGGCGATCAGGTCGGCGATCCGGGAATGCCGGACCGGTTCAAAGGGATCGATGCCGAACACGCTCTCGGCCACCGGCTTTCCCTCGATGTAATGGACGCCGCCTTTGGTGCACCGGCCGATCTGGGGATAGGCCGGCAGGAACGGCAGGGCCTTTTCGCCGCTGGCGGCCAGCATGGCCCCCAGCTCGGCCCCCACGTTGCCCCGCAGGGCGGAATCGGTCTTTTTATAGAGGTAGGGGACCTTGTGGGCCACCGCCCGGCGGACAATCCCTTCCACAATCCCCGCCGCCTGGCTGGGGGGCAGATGCCGGGTCTCGGCGTCAATCACCAGCACTTCGGCGTCCTGGGCGCGGTCGGGGGAAAAAGCCGGATCGGTCACCACACGGGTGCGGGCTCCGCAGCCCGCAAGCTGCACGCCGGTATCCAGCGCGCCGGTGAAATCGTCTGCGACGATCAGTAACGTGATCATTTTCCACCTCCGGAACTTGTTGGGTACGCCCGGGCCGGCGCCCCTTGTTTGTGATTTTAGATTACCACGTTTGCCCCCCGGTGACAATCGCGCCGGCCCAAAAATTGTAACATTTTGAAATACCTTCCGAATTTTTCCGGGGCGTCGTTCCGAATATGTTTCAATTAGAAACAAAAGTCCCGGCCGGGCCCTTTCTTTTTCGTCCACAAATGCTACAATAGGAGCACAACGATTCATAAATGCACAGAGAAGGAGCAGGATACATGGAAGGACAGGTCACGCACATCCTGGGCATTGCGCCCTATGACGGGATGCAGACCGCCATGGAACGGGTGGCGGAGGAATTCCCGGAGATTCATCTGGACGCCTACACCGGGGACCTGGACGCCGGCGCGGCCATCGTGCGGAGCGTCCAGCTGGAAAATTACGATGTCATCATCTCCCGCGGCGGCACCGCCGACCGGATTCGGGAAGTCACCGACCTGCCGGTGATTTCCATCCAGCTGTCGGTGTACGACGTGCTGCGGGCCATCAAGATGGCCGAAAATTATTCCAAGCTCTACGCCATTGTGGGATTTCCCAGCATCACCCAGCCGGCCCACACCCTGTGTGACCTGCTGCGGCTGGATATGGACATCATCACCATCCACAACGCCGAGGAGACCAACCGCGCCCTGGACCGGCTGCGGGAGGGGGGCTACAAGATGGTGGTCAGCGACATGGTCACCCACACCCTGGCCCGGCAGAAGGGCTTTGACGCCTTTCTGATTACCTCGGGGGTGGAGAGCCTCCACGACGCCTTTACCCAGGCGGTCCAGATCAGCGACCGGTTCCGGCAGATGCGCCGGCAGAACCAGCTGCTGGAAGGGGTGGCCCGGACCCGCAGCGGCAACACCATCGTCCTGGACAGCGCCGGCCAGCTGGCCTATACCGCCCGCGAGGCTCCCTCCGACAGCCTGTTGACCCTGCTGCGGGCCAAGATTCCCGACATCCCGCCGGCGTCTCCCCTGCGGTTTTTCCACACCGAGGGGGCCGAGTTCACCCGGGTCACCGCCCACCGGGTCCGGGCCGGCTGGGAGCAGTACTACACCTTCCACTGCCAGCAGAGCCAGATTCCCCTCCGGTCCAGCAAGAACGGGCTGCGGTTTTTCGACGAGGCCGAGGCCATGCAGCAGTTCATGCACAGCTTTTACAGCATCAGCGGGGCCATGGGGATGCTGGAGGAACAGGTCAACGCCATCGCCCCCACCCGGCAGCCGGTGATGATTCTGGGGGAGGCGGGCACCGGCAAGGAACAGATTGCCCGGGCGCTCTACCTGCGCAGTCCCCGGGTCAACAGTCCTCTCGCGGTGGTGGATTGCAGCCTGATGACCGACAAAAACTGGGAGTACCTGTTCAACCACTACGCCTCCCCCCTCAACGAGGGCAGCTGCACCGTCTATTTCCAGCACCTGGAACAGCTGTCCCACCAGTACCAGCAGGAATTGCTGGCGGTGGCGGCCGAGACCAATCTTCCCCGGCGGGTGCGGCTGTTGTTTTCGGCGGTCTGCGCCGACGGCCAGCCCCTGCCCGAGCCGGTCCAGGCCCTGCGGACGGCCCTGGGCTGCCTGACCTTGCAGCTGCCCAGCCTGCGGAGCCGCCGGGACGAGCTGCCCTCCCTGGCCAGCCTCTACCTGAGCAGTCTGAATGCCGAGCTGGGCAAACAGATCATCGGCTTTGACCCCCGGGCCGCCGAGCAGCTGCTCCATTACGACTGGCCCAACAACTACACCCAGTTCAAGCAGGTGCTGCAGGAGCTGGTGACCATGACCGACTCGGCCTACATCCGGGGCAGCGTGGTGGCGGAGGTGCTGACCCGGGAGCGCCGGGCCTTCCACAGCGACAGCGCCCTTCCGGCCGCCGGGTCCGCCGCCGAGGGGGGCACCCTGGACGAAATCATCCTGAACGCGGTCCACCAGACCCTGGACGCGGCGGGGGGCAATCAGACCCTGGCCGCCAAGCGGCTGGGCATCAGCCGGACCACCCTTTGGCGGTATCTGAACCCCCGGGACTCCGGCAAATCCAAAAAAGACCCCACCTGACCCGGCTTGCCCTTCGGGGCCGGCCATGTTATAATAGCCGCTGGAATTTGGGGCGCCGTCCGCCCCGGAAAGGAATCCCAACGGTATGCACGCCAATCCCCTTCTCACCCGGCCCCTGCCCGCCCTCTTTGTCCAGTTTGTGGGGCCGGCCATGGCGGCCATGGTCCTGGACGGCATCCAGGGCATGATCGACGGGCTGTTTCTGGGCAACTACGCCGGCCCCGACGCCATGGCCAGCGTCAACATTGCCAATCCCTTCTTTCAAATCATCATCGGCAGCAGCATGATTCTCTGCACCGGCACCATGAGTGCCGCCGGCCGGTTTCTGGGAGCCCAGGAGATGACCCGGGCCAAAAACCTCTACCGCTCGGCGATTCTGGTCCTGCTGGCCCTGTCCGGGACCATCTTGGCGGCGGGGACGGTGTTCGCCCGGCCCATCGCCCGGTTTCTGGGGGCCAACGCGGTCCTGTTGGACGACGCCGCCCGGTACATCCGGGTGCTGGCCTGCTTTGCCCCGGTGATCGCCTTCAAAATCTTCTTCGGCTTTTCGGGGCGGCTGGTGGGCCGGCCCCGGCTCTATCTGGCCGGCACCGTCACCACCCTGGTCTCCAATGTCCTGCTGGACTGGATCGCGGTGGGATTGCTGGGGCTGGGGGTCACCGGCGCCGTCACCGCCACCGGCCTGGCCTATCTGGCCGGGATGCTGGTGGTGGCCCCGCCCCTCTTTTCCCGGGACACCCCCCTCAATGTCCTGGAGGGCTCCTTCCGGGGGCGGGAAATCTTCCGCGCCGCCTGCAACGGCGCTTCGGAGGGGGTGACCTATACGGCGGCCGCCCTCACCGTCTTTCTGATGAACCGGGCTTTCATGGCCTGGGCCGGCGAGGACGGGGTGGCCGCCTTCACCATCATCAACTACGCCGGAAACTTTGTCACCCTCCTGATGTTCGGGATGTCGGACGGCATCAGTCCCATCCTCAGCAGCAACTACGGCGCCGGCCGGCTGGATCGGATTCACAAAACCAGAGCCGCCGCCCTGGCCGGGAATTTCTGCATCGGGCTGGGCCTGTTCCTCCTGTTCTGGTTCTGGGGCCGGGCCCTGATCGGCCTCTTTTTCACCGCCGGGGACAGCCCCCGCAGCGCCCAGGTCATCGATCTGGCCGTCCGGGGGGCCCGCATCTACGGGCTGTCCTTCCTGGCCAGCGGCTTCAACATCGTCCAGTCGGGCTATCACACCGCCCTGGGGGACGCCGTCAGCTCGGTCCTCATCGCCGCCAGCCGGGGCCTGGTCATGATTCCGGTGGGGCTGGCCCTCTTTTCGGGCCTTTTCGGGATGGACGGGGTTTGGATGGCCCCGCCCTTCGCCGAGGCGGTGACGGTCTGCGTCTGCCTCCTGATCCAGCGCTGCCGCCGCCGGCATTCCATCCCCTGAATGGTTCCGCCTGTCCTGCCGGACGGGCGATTTTTTTCTGTGAAATGTTGGAAGATGGCTGGCATTCCGGCCCCGGCCCTGTATAATGGGTGTATCATCTTCCAAGGAGGCACCCATGAATCTCGTCCTCAGCGACCGACCCCTTTCCTTTTTCCAGACTCATCCGGGGCTGGCAGAGTACATCGACCTTTCCCGGCTCCGCATCGCCAACTGTGTGGGCTGTTTCGGGTGCTGGACCCGGACCCCCGGCCGCTGCGTCATCCGGGATGACGCGGTGCAGGTCTATCCCCGGATTGCCGCCAGCCGCCGGGTGCTGTATGTCAGCCGGCTCTACTGCGGGGGCTACGACCTCCCGATGAAAACCATGTTGGAGCGGGCCATCCCCATCCAGCAGGCCTTCATCCGTCTGGTGGACGGGGAGACCCACCACGTTCAGCGGCGGGTGGAGCCCAAAGAGGCGGTGATCCTGGCCTATGGGGAGAGCTCCCCCGAGGAACAGGCCCTGTTCCGCCGTCTGGTGGCCCGGAACGCCAAAAATATGAACTTCGCCTCCCACCGGATTCTCTTTGTCCCCGAGGAACAGGCGGAGGAGACCGCCCAAAAGGAGGTGCTGGCATGGAACGCCTGCTGATCCTCAACGCCAGCCCCCGGGCCCCCCGGTCCCACTCCCAAATCTACGCCCGGATGCTGGCCGACGCCTGGAAGGGTTCCGCCCTCTGCCAGGAAGTCCGGCCCGCCTGCCATTCCGCCATCCGCCAGGCCATCGGGGAGGCGGACGCCCTGGTGCTGGTCTTTCCCCTCTACGCCGACAGCCTGCCGGTGCCCCTGCTGCGCCTGTTCAAGGAGCTGGAAGCCTGTCCGCCCTGCCGCCGTCCGGCGGTGTCGGTGGTGGTCAACTGCGGCTTTCTGGAGCCCTTCCAGAACGACATCGCGGTGGAGATGGTCCGCCTGTTCTGCCGCAGAAACGGCTACCCCTTCGCCGCGGCCCTGGAGATTGCCAGCGGCGAGGCCATCCTGGACACCCCCTTCCGGTTTTTGGCGGGGCGGGCCCTCCGCCGCCTGGCCCGGGCCATCCGCCGGGGAGAACACCGGGTGTTCCGGGTCACCATGCCCCTGCCCAAACGGGTCTTTCTCCGGGCCTCCACCGCCTATTGGACCGCCTACGGCCGCCGGTTCGGCGTCAGCCCCCGGCAGATGGCCTCGATGGAGATCGAGCCCGGCCCGCCCTCCCCTTGACAAACCGGCGGCGGGGGTGTACAATTCCTTAGGAACCTAAGAAATGGAGGCATCCCCCATGATTTCCCTCACCAAGAGCGCGGCCCGGTACGTCAGCAAGCTCTCCAACAAGCTGCGCCGTCAGCTGGATATGCTCTCCTCCCGAAAGGACTTCAGCGGGTCCCAGGGGCGGACGCTGCATTTCCTGCTGGCCCAGACCGGGGACATCTTTCAGAAGGACATCGAGGAGGAGTACAGCATCCGGCCCTCGACGGCCTCCGAGATGCTCAAGCAGATGGAGGAAAAGGGTCTGATCCGCCGGGAGGCGGTCCCCTACGACAACCGCCTGAAAAAGATTGTCCTCACCGACAAGGCCCTGATCTACCGCCGGCAGGTGGTGGAGGACCTGACCCGGCTGGAAGAAACCCTCACCCGGGGGATTCCCGCCGAGGAGATGGAAGTCTTTTTCCGGGTCATCGAACGGATGATGGATAACCTGGCCGAGTGACGGGTTATCCCTTCTTTTGGCCCGTATACTTAGGAAACTAACCTTTTACACCCAGAAAGCGAGGCCCTGCACACCCTATGAACACAGCCAATTCCTTTGCCACCGGGAAACTGTTCCCCATGATTTTGAAGTTTTCGATTCCGGCGGCCATCTCCCTGCTGATCTCGGCCATCTACAACATTGTGGACCGGATCTTCGTGGGGAACTTTGTGGGCACTTCGGCCCTGGCCGGCCTGTCCATCTGTTTTCCCCTGTCCTACATGATGATGGCCTTCGGCCTGACCTGCAGCGCCGGCGGCGCCTCCCTCTTCAGCCTGTTCGCGGGCCAGCGGGACCAAAAGCGGATGAATGCCTCCTTTGGCAACGCCTTTTGGATGGCGGCGCTCTCCGAGCTGGCCCTCACCCTCTTTCTGCTGGCC
>CALWZL010000056.1 GCA_944385995.1 uncultured Faecalibacterium sp. | reverse complement strand
ACCACGTCGGCCTCGGTGGAGGAGGCCAGGTTGTAGATGTAGCTCTTGATCTCGTTGGTGATGTGGGGGATGATCTGGACGGTCTGGCCCAGATAGGCGCCCTGGCGCTCCTTGTTCAGAACGTTCCAATACACCTTGCCGGTGGTGAGGTTGGAGTATTTGTTCAGGTTCTCGTCGATGAAGCGCTCATAATGGCCCAGGTCCAGGTCGGTCTCGGTGCCGTCATCGGTGACGAAGACCTCGCCATGCTGCAAAGGGCTCATGGTGCCGGGGTCCACGTTGACATAGGGGTCCAGCTTCTGGCTGGCCACCTTGAGGCCGCGGCACTTGAGCAGCCGGCCCAGAGAGGCCGCGGTAATCCCCTTGCCCAGGCCGGAGACCACGCCGCCGGTCACGAAGATGTATTTCGTCGCCATAATATCGGTTCCTCCATCTGCGTCCGGGCTGTCCCGGATGCGTGCAAACAATACAGAAGGTGTGCGGGAAGTCCCGCGCACCTTCGGTTCAGAATCATACAGCTCCTATTATACACCATCACCGGCATCGGAATCAAGAGTATCTATGATCTCCTGTGCAACTTCGCCCCGATCCCGGCGGGAATCCATGGCCTCTTTCTCGATGGCGCGGTGGGCCTCGGCCTCGGTGAGGCCCTTTCGTTCAATCAGCAGGCACTTGGCCCGGCTCACCAGCCGCACCTGGGCCAGCTTGGCCTGGATGCGGTCATTTTCGACCCTTAGCCGCTGGAGCCGGTGATTGCTGGCGGCCGCCATATGGACCGCCTGCAAAAACAGCGCCCCCGAAAAGGGTTTGCTCACCACCAGGACCCCCTGGGCGTTCATAGGGCCCATCAGGGAGTCGCAGGCGGCGGCCTTGGCCAGCAGAATCACCCCGGCGTCGGTCTGCTCCACGGCGGCGGCGCACAATTCGTGGCCGAACTCGTCGGGCAGCGGCGCATTGACAATCACCAGCTCAAAATCTGCCTCCATCATCCGCCGCCGGGCTTCGGTGCCGCTGGGGACGATGGCAGACCGGGTATAGCCCAGCTCGTTCAGACGGGCGGACAAGTATTCGTTGGAGTTGGCCCCAGCGCTGACAATCATCGCACGTCCCATGATACCCTCCTTTCTCTCGTTGTACCGATGTCCGGGTCAGATGGCGCAGAAATACCGCGACCGCTCAAATTCGGCGGGGTCGGCGGCATCCCGCAGCTCACTGCACCGCCGCAGCTGCTCGGAAAAATACCGGGCGGCCAGGCCTTCGGGCAGGTACTCGGCCAGGAAGGGACTCTGTCGTGCGATCTCCACCGCCTCTTCTAGGGTGGACGGAAGCATTTCTAGGCCCTGGGCGGCGGCCTGCTGGGGAGTCAGCTGGAACAGGTTCTGATTGACCGGGGCGCACAGCTCCATCCGCTTCTTGACGCCGTCCAGGCCGGCGGCCAAAACCAGGCCGAAGGCCAGATAGGGGTTGCAGGCGGGGTCGGGGCTCCGCAGTTCCATCCGGCAGTTGTCCCCGTGGACGGCGGGAATCCGCACCAGCTGGCTCCGGTTCTGCCGGCTCCAGCTGACATAGCGGGGGGCCTCGTCGCAGCCGAACCGGAGATAGCTGTTGGGCAGGGGATTGGTGAAGGCGGTCAGCTCCCGGCTGTGGGTCAGGATGCCCGCCATAAAGCTGCCCGCAATGCTGTCGGGGGCGATGTCCCCCTCAAACAGATTTTTGCGGTCCATATACAGGGAGATGTTGACGTGCAGGCCGCTGCCCGCCTGGCCGGCCAGGGGCTTGGGCATAAAGCTGGCGTGGAGGCCGTTGCGGCCCGCCACCGCCCGGGTGATCTGCTTGAACATCATGACGTTGTCGGCGGTCTTGAGGGGGCTGGCGTGGTGGAAATCGATCTCGTTCTGGCCGTTGCCGCTCTCGTGGTGGCTGTGCTGGGGGGCCAGGCCCATCTGCTCCATGGTCAGGCAGATGTCCCGGCGGAGGTTTTCGGCGGCGTCCAGGGGGTAGACATCAAAATAGCCGCCCCGGTCGATGGGAATCCGCACCGGCTGACCCCGGTCGTCGGTCTCAAACAGGTAGAATTCGCACTCGGCGCCCACGTTGCAGACCAGGCCCAGCCGCTTGAACTGCTGGGACAGCTGCCGCAGAAAGCCCCGGCAGTTGCCCCCGAAGGGCTGGCCGTCCGGCCGTTCGATGTCACAGAAAAACTGCATCACCCGGCCCTCGGTGGGACGCCAGGGCAGGATGGTGATGGTGGACAGGTCGGGCCGGAGCACCAGATCGCTCTCCTCCACGTGCATGAAGCCGGGGACCGAGCTGCCGTCAAAGCAGACCCCCTCGTCCAGGGCCTTGGGCAGATCGCTGGCCAGGACAGCAATGTTTTTCTGGGTGCCGAAGATATCGGTAAAGGCGAAACGGACAAATTTGACATTGTTGTCCTCGACGAAGTCCAGGACATCCTGCCGTGTGGTGTAGTTCATAGCAAACCTCCCAACGAATGGTCAATGGCTAGAAGGGCCCGCAGGTCCGAAAAAGGCCCGAAGGCCTGCCCCTGCCCGGGAAGGGGCAAGAGCAGGTCTTCAGGCCGGTGTAAAAATAGGAAAAGGGAAATGGCGGATCAAATGCGCCCGGCCTGCCGGGAGAAGAAAGACGCCGTGAAACCGGCTAAGCGCAAAACAGAAGGACGGGCCGGACAGATCGAAAGCGCTGGTTTAGCCTTCCACGTAGTAGAGCATCTTGCTGTAGCTGGGCAGCGGCCAGTACTTGTCGCCGCAGACCGTCTCGGCATCGTCGGCAGCCGACCGCAGCTCGTTCATGGCGGGCAGGACGCTGTCGTGGAATGCGTTGGCCTTCTCGGTCATGTCGGTGATGGCCTGGGCGGTCCGCTCCACAGCGGCCAGGTGATCGATGGCGTCGGTCATCTTGTCGGCATCGCGGGACAGGTGCTCCAGCAGGGTGGTCTCGGTGCGGACGCTGACCTTGTCGCTGACGGCGCGCTTGGCGCTGGCGGTGGCGGCCAGGTCGCCCATATAGGTGTTGATGGCGGGCAGCAGCTGCTTGCGGGCCATCTCCAGCATGGTCAGGGCCTCGATGTTGATGATCTTGGCGTAGTGCTCCATCTCCACCTCGTACCGGCTGAACATCTCGGTCCGGGTCATGACGCCGAACTCCTCCATCAGGTCGATGTTCTTGGGTGCAATCAGAGCGGGCAGAGCGGCGGGGGTGTACTTCTTGTTGGGCAGGCCGCGGCGCTCAGCCTCGATCTCCCACTCGGCGGAGTAGCCGTCGCCGTTGAAGATGACCCGGCGGTGGTCCCGGATGGTCCGCTTGACCAGGGCGATGACGGCCTTGGTGAAGTCCTCGGCGCCCTCCAGCTCATCGGCGTAGCCCTTCAGCTCCTTGGCCACGGCGGTGTTCAGGATGGTGTTGGCGTCGCTCAGGTTCTCATGAGAGCCGGGCATACGGAACTCGAACTTGTTGCCGGTGAAGGCGAAGGGGGAGGTGCGGTTGCGGTCGGTGGTGTCCTTGCTGAACTTGGGCAGGACATCCACGCCCAGGTCCATCTTCATGCGGGTGGGACCGGCGTAGGGAGAATCCGAAGCGATGGCGTCGATGACGGCCTCCAGCTCCTCGCCCACAAAGATCGAGATGATGGCCGGGGGTGCCTCGTTGGCGCCCAGACGGTGATCGTTGCCGGGGGTGGCAACCGAGGTCCGCAGCAGGTCGGCGTACTCGTCCACCGCCTTGATAACGGCAGCCAGGAACACCAGGAACTGCAGGTTCTCCATGGGGGTCTCACCAGGGTCCAGCAGGTTCTCCTTGCTGGTGCCCAGGGACCAGTTGTTGTGCTTGCCGCTGCCGTTGACGCCCTCGAAGGGTTTCTCATGCAGCAGGCAGACCAGGCCGTACTTGGGGGCGATCTTCTGCATCATCTCCATGGTCAGCAGGTTGTGGTCGATGGCCACGTTGGAGGTGTCGAAGATGGGGGCCAGCTCATGCTGGCAGGGGGCGACCTCGTTGTGCTTGGTCTTGGCGGGGACGCCCAGCTCCCACAGAACTTCGTCCAGCTCCTTCATGAAGGCCGACACGCGGGGACGGATGGTGCCGAAGTAGTGCTCCTCCAGCTCCTGGCCCTTGGCGGCGGGAGCGCCGAACAGGGTGCGGCCGGTGAGGATCAGGTCCTGGCGGGCCTCATAGTCCTCCTTGCGGACCAGGAAGTACTCCTGCTCGGGGCCCACGGTGGTGGAGACGTAGTCGGCATCCTTGCCGAACAGCTTCAGGATGCGGATGGCCTGGGTGGACAGGGCCTTCATCGAGCGCAGCAGCGGGGTCTTTTTGTCCAGAGCCTCGCCGGTGTAGCTGACGAATGCGGTGGGAATGCACAGCACGTCATCCTTCACAAAGGCGTAGCTGGTGGGGTCCCATGCGGTGTAGCCGCGGGCCTCGCAGGTGGCGCGCAGGCCGCCCGAGGGGAAGGAGGAGGCGTCGGGCTCGCCCCGGACCAGCTCCTTGCCGCTGAACTCCATGATGGCAGTGCCGTCGCCCACAGGGCTGACAAAGCCGTCGTGCTTCTCGCTGGTGATGCCGGTCAGCGGCTGGAACCAGTGGGTGTAGTGGGTGGCGCCCAGCTCCATGGCCCAGCGCTTCATGACGCTGGCCACGACGTTGGCGACCTCGATATCCAGGGGAGCACCCTTGTGCAGGGTGTTCTTCAGGCTCTTATAGGTGGCGCTGGGCAGACGCTCCTTCATGACATGCTCATTGAAGACTTTGCTGCCGTAGATTTCCATAACATTGGCTGCCATAAATCCTACTCCTTAACTTAACAGTGTATCCTCACCGCACCGGCGGGGGCCGCAAACACAAAAGGCGCTGCGAGTCGGAGGTGACTCACAGCGCCGATGCTGCTTATGGGAAGATTATACCCAGACGCGCCCCGAAACGCAATAGACAAAACGCACGATTTTCGCTGTGGAATGCCGCGGGATTTTCGGCCAAACGCTCTGAAATCCAACGGAAACCGCAAAAAGGGGCGGATAAGTATGATTTTTATCCCCTGCGCCGGCGGGGCGGTGCATAGGCGCTGTAGAAGCCGAAGGCGGTGCCGCATACGCCGCCCACGATGTGCATAAAATTGGCGACGTTGTCCTTGACAAAGAGGATGGCGTAGATCTGATCTCCCAGGTAGAGGGCGGCCACCAGCAGCATGGTCACCGGGATGCCGCCGCTGATTCCCGCCAGGGAGGAGAGCATAATCAGCATAAACACGATGCCGGAGGCCCCCAGCAGGGCCACCCCGGGGAACAAGAGGCACTGGAGCACCCCGGACACAAAGGCGGTGAGGAGGATGGCTTTCAGCAGGGGGATGCTGCCGTATTTCTCCTCCATGGGCGGGCCCACCACCAGAAACAGGAGCATATTGTTGAGAAAATGGCTCAGGTCGGCGTGGCCCAGCACATGGCCGAACAGACGCAGATAGGCCAGGGGGTCCTTCCAGCTGGAGCGGTAGACACAGAACAGATGGGTGGTGGTCCAGCTGCCGGTGAGCCAGTCCAGGGCCAGCGCCCCCAGGCAGAGGAAAAAGAAGGTGAGGACGACGGGGGAATTGTACTGGAAGCTGAATCGGAATTTGGAACGTTTCGTGGCGGACAGCTCCTTTCGGCCGGGATGGTTTTTCACCATTGTATCACAGCCCCGCGGGACAGTCCAGAGCGCAAACGGCCGCCGGCGCGGGCAAAAGTTTGATTCCTATCTGTATAAGATGGACAAAATTCGTCGTTTTGCCCTTGGACAGGAGGACAAATTTGTGGTATAATCAATCATACATACGAGTGTTTTTGGGAGAAGTGATGGTCCCCGCTGCCGGCTCGGCCCGCCTTTGCCGCACGGCGCGGGGACTGCCTTCTCCTGCTTGTATAAATAAGTTCTCTGCGGCCCGGCGGGTGAAGGAGGGATGCACCATGTTTCAGAAGGGTGATTATGTTGTGTACGGCAATCTCGGCGTCTGCCAGGTGGAAGGGGTGGAGGAACGCCGGTTTGAGGGCCTGGACGCAGCCCACCTGTACTATCAGCTGACGCCGGTGTACCAGGGCGGGGTGCTGTATGTGCCGGCCGACAATCCCCGGATTGCCCTGCGGGCGGTCATCAGCGCCGAGGAGGCCAACCGCCTGATCGATGCCATCCCTTCGATGGACAGCAGGGCCTTTCACAGCCGCAGCGCCCAGGAGCTGAGCGCCCACTATGAGGAGGCGCTGAAAACCCACGACTGCGCCGACCTGCTCCAGCTGATCCGCTCCCTCTACACCAAAAAGAGCGACCTGGCCAGCCAGAAACGGAAATTTGGCCGGGTGGACGAACACTTTATGAAGTGCGCCGAGGACAGCATCAACGGGGAATTTGCGGTGGCCCTGGGAATTTCCCGGGAAGAGGTGCCGGGCTATATTTCCCGGCGAATCGCCGCCCATGCCCCCGCCAAAAGCTGACAAAACAAGGCCCGCTGCACCCGATGGATGCGGCGGGCTTTTGTTTCAGGGAGCGGGTACCAGGCGCTTGTTTTGTTTGCCGGTGAGCTGGGTCACCTCCAGTTCCAGGATGCACAGGGCGTCCCGGTACTGGCGGATTTCGGCCTCCATCGCCTCGTTGGGTTCATCGGGGGCGTACTTGCGGGTGAGCCTGCGGATGAGGTCTATCTTTTGGGCTTCGTCGGTGATTTCCCGGATGGTGCCCCGGGCGATGACGCTGCGGTAATAGGTGGTGTACTCGGCGGGGACGATCTTGTCCTGGCCGATGACGCAGAAGGACGCCCGGGGATTGGCCCGGAGCAGGTCCAGCTTATAGCCGGACCTGGCACAGTGGAACCAGATTTTTCCGTTCTGGTACAGGTAGCTCAGGGGCACCGAATAGGGAAAGCCCTCGGAATCGGACAGGGCCAGCACCCCCGAGGTGCCGGCGGACAGAATGGCTTCGCAGTCGGCGGCAGGCAGGGCCTGACGGCTGCGGCGCATGGCAGGTGTGTTCATGGCTTCTCCTTTCAGCACCGGGTCCGAACCCAGTAGGCGCCCATGCTCTGGCCGGGCTGGCCGGTGACTTCGTCCGACAGATAGTCGGACAGGCCGCAGCCGGCCGGGTCCCACTGACAGGCCGCCTCCAGGGTGGGGTATTCGATTTCGGCATACCAGAAGGCCCCGGGCTGGCCGGCGTCCACATGGTTGACCTCCAGACGACAGCCGTCGGACAGCAGATAGGTCCGGCGGACCTTCTCGATCAGGGGCCGGGCGATGATTTTGGCGGCCAGGTCCTCAAAGAGCGCCCGGTCGATGGGCCGCTCGATTTCCTCCCGGGCCAGCCCGCCCTCCGACTTGAAACAGAGAATCCAGGCGGTTTCGCCGCCGGTTTTGGCTTCCTCCCGGATGCGGACGGTGGGCCGCACGCTGATATAGCCCTGCCGCATGGTAAATTCCTCCACCAGGGGCAGGCCCTCCGGCCAGCCCGTCACCATCCATTTGCGTTCGATTTCCATAGGGTTTGAACCTCCTTATTGGTTTTCCTTGAGATACACAGTGGTGGACGGGAAGGCAAAGTCCAGCCCATCTCCCCGGACGATATCCATGATGGACAAATTCAGGTCGTTTTGCATCCGGTAAAAGACCACCGGGTCCGCCGTCCGCAGATAGGCCGACACCAGCAGGTCGATGCTGGAGGCGCCAAAGCCGCTCAGCTCCACGATCACCGATTCGGGATAGACCGAGGGGCTCTCGGACAGCATCTTCCGCAGGTCGGTCATCAGCTGTTCCAGCTGGGCCCGGGTGGCGCTGTACTCCACCCCCAGGGTGAACCGGTACAGGCGTTTCTGCCGCTGGGCGGCGTTGTTGATGGTGGAGGCGCAGACGTTGCTGTTGGTCAGGATGTAGACCGAGTTGTCCAGCGCCCGCACCCGGGTGGAACGGAAGCTGATGTCCTCCACCGAACCTTCCACGTCGCCCACAATGATCCAGTCCCCGATCTGGAAGGGGCGCTCAATCAGAATCATCACCCCGCCGAACAGGTTGCTGGCGGTGTCCTGGGCGGCCAGGGAAATGGTGAGGCCCACCAGGCCCGCGCTGGTGATGACGCCGGTGACCGGCAGGCCCAGCTCCTGCGCCGCCATTAGGATGCCCAAAATCACCACCACCACTTTGTAGACTTTCACCAAAACATTGCGGAGGGTCTTGCTGGTGCGGATTTCTTCCCGGCTGCTGGTCAGCAGGAGCTCGGTGAGGCTGGAGGCGCCGTACATCCCCCAGCTCAGCAGAAGGATGACCGCGAACCGGTAGAACTTGAGCAGGAAGGGCCGCATGGGGACAGAGCCCCAGGGCAGGGAGGCCAGCGCCAGATACAGCCCGGTGGTCAGGGCCAGCCAGGCGGCCGGGGCGGCAAAGCTGCCCAGCAGAATGTTGACCGCCTGGGAAGGCCAGTGGAATTCCACCAGGCGGGGGAACAGCCAGCCCCGCAGCCAGCGGCGCAGGGCCTCGCCGGCGGCCAGCAGGAGCAGGGCGCACAGGCACCGCGCCGCAAAGGCCGGATAGCCTTCCAGCACCAGGCTGCCCAGGGTAAAGCTCAAGTCATGAATCGCAAAAATCATGGCAATCTATCTCCTTATGTGGTCGATTCGACCGAATGAATCTATTTTAGCATACTTTGGGATATCAGGCAACGGACCGGACTGCGGAGCCGCCCGCCCGAAATCCACCGGACAGCGCACAAGAGGGAGGAAAAGTGTGACTTCAAAATTCCCTCTTGCATTTTGCACGGCCTGTGGTATACTGTTGCCAGAAAGTTCGTTT
>CALWZL010000055.1 GCA_944385995.1 uncultured Faecalibacterium sp. | reverse complement strand
AGCGGCGAGTGGCTGGGCGCTTTCGGCCTGACCGAGCCGGGCGCCGGCACCGACGCCCAGGGCCAGCAGACCTACGCTGTGGAGCGTGAAGATGGCTGGCTGCTGAACGGCTCCAAGATCTTCATCACCAACGCCGGCTATGCAGATGTGTTCATCATCATCGCTGTCACCGGCACTGTGGTGGACAAGCGCGGCCGCAAGAGCAAAGAGATCTCCGCCTTCATCGTGGAGCGGACCGATCCCGGCTTCAAGGTCGGCAAGCCCGAGGACAAGATGGGCATCCGCGGCTCCTCCACCTGTGAGCTGATTATGGAAGACTGCCTGATCCCCAAGGATCGTCTGCTGGGCGTCAAGGGCAAGGGCTTCCAGCTGGCCATGGCTACCCTGGACGGCGGCCGTATCGGCATCGCTGCACAGGCTCTGGGCATCGCCGAGGGCGCCATTGATGAGACCGTCGCTTACGTCAAGGAGCGCAAGCAGTTCGGCCGCAGCATTGCACAGTTCCAGAATACCCAGTTCGAGCTGGCTGAGATGAAGGCGCGCGTCGACGCAGCCAAGTATCTGGTTTACGCCGCCGCACTCAAGAAGCAGGCTATTATGAATGGTCAGAAGGGCCGCTACAGCGTAGAGGCTGCCGAGGCCAAGCTGATCGCCGCCCGCACCGCCAGCGACGTGACCCGCCGCTGCCTGCAGCTCTTCGGCGGTTACGGCTATACCCGCGACTATCCGATCGAGCGGATGATGCGCGACGCCAAGATCACCGAGATCTACGAAGGCACCAGCGAAGTGCAGATGATGGTCATCTCGGGCGCGCTGCTGAAGTAAGGAGGGCAAGAGTACAATGAAAGCGATTGTTTGTGTCAAGCAGGTTCCCGATACCTCCGGCAAGGTTGCAGTCAAGCCGGACGGGACCCTCGACCGTGCCTCGATGGCAACCATCACCAACCCCGATGACCTGAACGCCCTGGAGGCCGCCCTCAAGCTGAAGGACGCCACCGGCTGCGAAGTCGTCGTCGTCACCATGGGTCCCCCGCCGGCCGAAGGGATGCTGCGCGAGCTGCTGGCCCGCGGCGCTGACCGTGCCGTCCTGGTTTCGGGCCGTGAGTTCGGCGGTTCCGATACCTTCGCCACCAGCCAGATCCTGGCTGCTGCCGTCAACAAGATCGGCGTCGGCCCCGAGGACATCGTCTTCTGCGGCCGTCAGGCAATCGATGGCGATACCGCCCAGGTTGGTCCCCAGATCGCCGAGAAGCTGCACCTGCCCCAGGTTACTTATGCTGCCGACATCCAGAAGGATGGCGACACCCTGGTGGTCAAGCGTATGCTGGAAGACGGCTACATGATGATCCGGGTCAAGACCCCCTGCCTGATTACCTGCATCAAGGAGCTGAACCAGCCCCGCTACATGAACATCAACGGCATCTTCACCTGCTACGACAAGCCGATGGAAGTCTTTGACTACGAGGCTCTGAAAGATGATCCCCTGATCGAGGTTGACACCATCGGTCTGAAGGGCTCGCCCACCAACGTCTTTAAGTCCTTCACTCCTCCGCAGAAGGGTGCAGGCACCATGCTCACCGGCGACAACGTGGCTGCTCAGCTGGCGTCTGTCCTGGCCGGCAAGCATCTGATCTGACGAAAGGAGCAGGATTACAATGGCTGATTTTAACGAATACAAGGGCGTGTGGGTCTTCTGCGAGCAGCGGCAGGGCGCACTGATGTCCACCGACTTCGAGCTGGTGAGCGAGGCCCGCAAGCTGGCCGACGAGCTGGGCTGCGAAGTCACTGGCCTGCTGCTGGGCGATAACGTCGAGTCCATCGCCAAGGAACTGGGCGGCTACGGCGCAGACAAGGTTATGCTCTGCGAGAGCCCGCTGCTGAAGGATTACACCACCGACGCTTACGCCAAGGTGGTCTGCGACATGGTCAACGAGTACAAGCCTGAGGTTCTGCTGATCGGCGCAACCAACATTGGCCGTGACCTGGGCCCCCGCTGCGCAGCTCGCCTGCACACCGGTCTGACCGCTGATGCCACCCACCTGGACATCGACACCAAGAAGTATGTCGAGTTCCTGGCTGAGAGCTCCACCATCGATCTGTCCAAGCAGACCTTCGACTATGAGGACCGCAACCTGAAGATGACCCGTCCCGCATTCGGCGGTCACCTGATGGCCACCATCATCTGCCCCCGGTTCCGTCCCCAGATGTCCACCGTCCGTCCCGGCGTCATGAAGAAGGCTCCCTTCGACCAGGCCAAGGCTGATGCCTGCCAGATCGTCAAGCCCGCCTTCAGCCTGACCGCTGACGACATCAAGACCGAGGTCCTGAGCGTGGAGAAGGCCGCCACCAAGCTGGTGGACCTGATCGGCGCAGACGTTATCGTCTCTGTGGGCCGCGGCATCTCCAAGGACGTGGAGAAGGGTATTGCTCTGGCCGAGCAGCTGGCTGCCGCTCTGGGCAACGGCGTCGTGGGTGCATCCCGTGCCGTCACCGATGCCGGCTGGATGAGCGCTGACCACCAGGTTGGTCAGACCGGCAAGACCGTCCACCCCAAGATCTATGTCGCTCTGGGCATTTCCGGCGCCATCCAGCACGTGGCTGGCATGCAGGATTCCGAGCTGATTATTGCCGTCAACAAGAACGAGACTGCCCCCATCTTCGGCGTCGCAGACTACGGCATTGTGGGCGATCTGTTCAAGGTTGTGCCCGAGCTGATTAAGGAAATCGAGGCTGCCAAGGCTGCAAAGTAAACCTGCTTTACAGCTAAAACGACCGTCTTAACGCAAGAAAAACGCTCTGCCTTCGGGCAGGGCGTTTTTTGGTGCGTCACCGTTCCCAAGAGAGAAAGCATCCTGAGGCATCCAAAAGACAAGTTGAGGCATTTTCCTTGACAGCGCGCCCGAGCCCATGTTATGGTAAAAATGATCCTTTATGCTGGCGGGTGGTCTGCCGGCAAGGAGAAAATCGGTGCCAAGGAGGTAAAGGCCATGATGAAACCAAAATGGAAGTGTTGGCTGTCGATGCTGCTTGCGGGTGGATTGCTGTTGATTCTTTTGAGCGGCTGTTCGGGAGGCTCTGAAAATGGCCCGTCGGGTTCTTCCGGCACCTCCGATTACCAGGCGGAAGTGGTCCGGTTGGTCAATGAAATCCGGGCCGAGCAGGGCCTGTCTCAGCTGACCACCAATGGAGCCTTGTCTGCTGCGGCCGGCAAGCGTGCGGAGGAGATTGTCTCCCTGTTTTCCCATGATCGCCCGGATGGGAGAAGCTGCTTCACGGTTCTGTCCGAATTTGGCGTGACCTATCAGACGGCCGGCGAAAATATTTCGGCGGGTCGCCCCACGCCGGAAGCGGTTGTTGAGGGCTGGATGAATTCGCCGGGACATCGGGCCAATATTTTGAATCCCAATTTTAAATCCCTTGGTGTCGGATATGTGTCCGGCCAGGGAAGCTATGGATGCTACTGGGTTCAGCTTTTCATTGGTTAAAATCCAGCACGTTGACGCTCTGCCTTCGGGCAGGGCGTTTTTTGCGTTCCAATGGGTGTACTTGCGCAAATGTTGATTTATGCTATACTCTAATAAAGACTGAAAGGGGAGGACAGGATTTTGGAAGAATACCGCACCATCCGGGGAACGGCATCCGGTGAATACGAGGAAAAAAAGAGCCGCTTCATTGCGTCAGCGGCCCATGTGGAGAGCGAGGAAGAAGCGGTGGCATTTTTGGAACAGATTCGGGCCGCCAATCGGACCGCCCGCCACAATGTCTACGCTTATAAGCTGCGGGCCGGCAACCGGGAACGCTATTCCGACGACGGGGAGCCCGCCAAGACAGCCGGCACGCCGGTGCTGGAAGTCATCGGCCATAGTGGCCTGACCGATCTGATCGTGGTGGTGACACGGTATTTCGGCGGGATTCTGCTGGGGACGGGCGGACTGGTTCGGGCTTATACCAGCGCTGCATCCAGCGCATTGGAAGCGGCCGAGAAGGTAACGGTCCAGCCGGTGGTTCGCCTGACCATGACGGTGGATTATTCCCTGTATGAGCGGGTGACACTGCTGATTGCCGCCGCCGGCGGGCGGCTGGCCGACCCGGAATTTACCGACCGGGTGGCCCTCCAATGGCAGATGCGGGCCGGGACCGAGGGAGAGCTGTTGGAACAGCTCCGGGAGCTGACCCGCGGACAGGGAAAGGCAGAGGCTTCGGAGCCTTTTTACGGCCCCATCTGAATTGGAAAATATTGCCATATCCCAGGATTCTTCCCCTTGTGACACACCCCTTGTGCTAGAATAGGAAAGGCGGACCTTGTGCCCGTGATGTTGAAAGTGAGGTATAGCCTATGGATGTCCGTCTGCGAACCGAAGAGATCGAGCATTTGACTTTGGCGTCCTGGGCCAGCTTTTCCGATCAAAGCCGCGGCCGGGCCCGGCCCGAACCACAGGACCCCATCCGTCCCGTCTATCAGCGGGACCGGGACCGGATCATCCATTGCAAGGCCTTCCGTCGCCTCAAGCAGAAAACCCAGGTCTTTCTTTCCCCGGAAGGGGATCTGTACCGCACCCGGCTGACCCACACGCTGGAAGTCTCCCAGATTGCCCGGACCATTGCCCGTGCGCTCCGCCTCAATGAGGATTTGACCGAGGCCATCGCCCTGGCCCATGATCTGGGACACACGCCCTTTGGACATGCCGGAGAGCGGGCCCTGAACAATCTCCATCCCGGCGGCTTTAAACACTACGAACAGAGCCTGCGGGTGGTGGACCGGCTGGAAAAGGACGGCAGCGGCCTCAACCTGACCTGGGAGGTCCGTAACGGGATTGTCAATCACACCAAGGGAACTTGGGCCGCGACACCGGAAGGGCGGATTGTGCGGATGGCGGATCAAATCGCCTATGTCAACCACGATGTTGAGGACGCGGTGCGGGCAGGGGTGCTGGACCCCGATGTCCTGCCCCGGGAGGCCACCGATGTACTGGGACAGACCAAGTCGGCGCGGATCACCGCGATGATCAACAGCATCTTGGTGCACACCGAGCCGCCGGTGATCCAGGCCGGACCGGTGGAGGATGAAGCGTTCCGGGCACTGAAGGCCTTTATGTACAGCACCGTCTATGTGGACAAGGTGGCCAAGCATGAGGAGCAGAAGGTGGAAAAGGTCATCGAGGCCCTCTATGACTATTACATGGCCCATGCCGAACAGATGTCGGCCTTGTATCAGCGGATTGCCGAGGAAGAGGGAGAGGACCGTGCCGTCACCGACTATATCAGCGGGATGAGCGACGATTTTGCGATCCGGTCCTTTGAGCAATTCTATGTGCCCAAGCGGTGGCACGTATTGTAAAAATAAAATCTGAGGTAAGAAATAGATTGTATGGCATCGCATGAATATGTGGAAGAATTGATTCGCCGCAGCGACATTGTGGATATCGTGGGCAATTATGTGCAGCTCAAGCGGAAAGGCCGGCTGTACGGCGGACTGTGCCCCTTCCACAATGAAAAAACGCCGTCCTTTTATGTTTACCCCGAGACCCAGAGTTTCTACTGCTTTGGATGCGGGGCAGGAGGCGACGTTATCACCTTTATCAAGAAGATCAGCTCTCTCAGCTATGGCGAAGCGGTCAAATTGCTGGCCGAGCGGGCCGGAATGCCGGAGCCGGACGAGGACGACGGCACCGGGCGGATGCGGAGCCGCATTCTCTCAATGAACAAGGAAGCAGCCCGCTTTTTCCACGCCTGCCTGAATTCCAGTGTGGATGAAGCGGCCCAGGCCCGGGCGTATTGGCGCCGGCGCGGCCTGGATGACCGGACCATCGCCCGGTTTGGCCTGGGTTATGCCCCCGATAACGGACAGGCGCTCTACCAGCATTTGCGGGATAAGGGGTACACCCAGGCCGAGATGGACGCCAGCGGCCTGTTCAAGCGGAGCCCGTCAGGCCGGATCTACTGCCTGTTCTGGCGGCGGGTGATGACTCCCATCTTTGATCTGCGGGGGAACGTGATTGCCTTTGGCGGCCGTGTTCTGGACGATTCCAAACCCAAGTATGTCAACAGTCCCGAAACATTGGTCTACCACAAATCGGAGACGGTGTTTGCCCTTCAGATCGCCAAAAGGAGCGCTTCCCGGCGGTACGTCCTCTGTGAAGGTTATATGGATGTCATCAGCATGCAGCAGGCCGGCATTGACACTGCGGTCTGCGCCTGCGGCACCGCCCTGACCCAGGCCCAGGTCCGGCTTCTCAGTGAATACGCCGACGAGGTAATTCTGAGCTATGATTCGGACGAGGCGGGACAGAAGGCCACCCTTCGGTCCCTGGAACTGTTCCGCAACAGTCCGGTTCAGGTGGGGGTATTGAATATCCCCAATGCCAAGGACCCCGACGAGTACATCAAAAAATTCGGCGCCGAACGCTTTCAGCAGCTGCTGGACAGCGCCGGCAACGCCATGGATTTCCGGCTGGCCCGGGCCCGGGCCAAGTATGACCTGTCCCAGGACAGCCAGCGTCTGGGCTACATTCAGGAGGCGGTGGAAATTCTGGCCGACGGCTCTACACCCACCGAAAAGGAACTGTATGCCGGACGGCTGGCTGAGGAGACCAATATTGCAAAGACCGCCATTTTGGCTCAGGTGGACGGCGTGTCCCGCAAGCTGGGGGCCAGGCGCCGCTCGGCCCGGCGGAATGAAATTCTCCATTCGGGCGAGATGGACACCCTCCGGGTGCCCTACGATAAGAGCGGGCCTGGTGCGCTGGGGATGGCATCTTCCCAGCGGCGATTGGTGGCGGCGGCCCTGCGGCAGCCCGAATACCTGAAAAAGATTGCGCCGGCCCTGCGGCCTGAGAGCATTCTGAATCCCGAACTGCGGGAGGGGTACCAGGCAATGCTCCAGTGTTATCAGGAGGGACACGAGGTAAGCTTGGGCGCTTTGGCACAGGTCATCGGCGAAAAGGCCATGAATGAACTGAGCGGTGCCGCGGCAGAATACAGTGATGTAAGCTGTACGCCGCAGGATGTTGAGATGTATCTGGAACGGATCGCCCGCGGCGAGCCTCTCTCGGCCCGGGCGGCCGATAAAAGCGTCGAGGAGCTGACAGACTACCTGGCGCAGATGAGCCGGCGCAAGGGAGGCGGCCAGCCGGAGGAAGAATGAGTCCTGCCGCCCTGTATTTTGGTTGACCGAAAGGAGAGACGCCTTTTTATGTCCCCAGAAATGCTTGCAGAGACCCTGGCCCGGAAAGCCCGCCGCCGGCCCCTGACCCCTGAACAGCTGAGCCGCGCGATGGAAGCGGAAGATTTTGATCTTTCCGGGCTGGATGCCCTCTATGAAGCCCTCAAGGCCAAAGGGGTGACATTGGCGCCCGAAATCAGGGAAGAAGAGCCGGACCTGCCGGCGCTGGACGAAGAGGAGATCGGCAGCCTGGAAAAGGAACTGTCCCCCTCGGGAGTGACCCTGGACGATCCGGTGAAAGCCTATTTGAAAGAGATCGGCGCAGTGCCCCTGCTGAGCGGGGAAGAGGAGGCAGCGCTGGCGGCTGCGGCTCGGGCTGGAGATGCCGAAGCGCGGCGCCGCCTGTGCGAGGCCAATTTGCGCCTGGTGGTGTCGGTGGCCAAGCGGTATGCCGGCCGGGGCCTGCCCTTTCTGGACCTGATTCAGGAGGGGAACCTGGGATTGATGAAGGCCGCCGAAAAATTTGAGCCGGAACGGGGGTTCAAATTCTCCACCTATGCCACCTGGTGGATTCGGCAGGCCATCACCCGGGCCATCGCCGACCAGGGCCGGACCATTCGGATTCCGGTGCACCTGGTGGAGAGCATCAACCGGGTGAAAAAGACCTCTTCCGAACTGCTCCACCAAAACGGGCGGGAACCCACCCCGGCGGAAATCGCGGTCCGGCTGTCGATTGAGCCGGACCGGGTGAGCCAGCTGCTGCAGCTCTCTCAGGAGCCGGTCAGTCTGGAAGCGCCGGTGGGGGAGGAAGAAGATGCCCACATCGAGGATTTTGTCCAGGATGACACGGCGGGGATTCCCGCCGATGAGGCGGGCCGGCAGATGCTCCACCGGGAGCTGGTGTCTGTGCTGGCCAGCCTGACACCCCGGGAACAGCGAGTCCTGTCCCTGCGGTTTGGTCTGGAAGACGGCCGCCCACGCACCCTGGAGGAGCTGGGCCAGGAATTCAATGTCACCCGGGAGCGGGTGCGGCAAATTGAAGCCAAGGCCCTCCGCAAGCTCCGCCATCCCAGCCGCGCCAAGCGCCTGCGGGACTATCTGGAAGAATAACAGCTGCCCCTGCTTTTCCATCGTGGAAGGGCAGGGGTTTTTGTTGCATGCAGGAAGGCTCCAACAGCGATTGGCAAGAGACAAGATAGACAAAATCACCAAAGGCTTTTTTGGATGGAACGTGAAAAACCAAAAATGCAAGCCCCAAAACCGACATTTACAACACGCCTCCGTGTGTGCGAAGCGATTCGGAGACAGAAAAAATTTTTGACTGAAAGCTGTAAAATGGCTTGACAACAGGGCTTTTTTGCGCTATACTACTGTAGTATCACAAAATGGAATACTGCGCGAAAAATGGGGTTCCGCAGCTCACCTGAAACGAAAAGTTTGTGAAAAACGACGAACCCGTTCGGCCTGCGCAGGGGCTGTTTCTGTGAGTCTGCCAGAAATCGGGCGGCTTCGCGCCGTCTTGTCTCACGTCCGTGGAGTATAAAAGTAAGGAGTGGTCGATTTTATGATGAAAGTCAAGCCCGTAAAACTCGGCAAAACCGAGCGGATGAGCTTCTCCCACATCGACGAAGTCATTGAGATGCCCAACCTGATCGAGGTCCAGAAGAATTCCTATCAGTGGTTTCTGGATGAAGGTCTGCGGGAGGTATTTCATGATATCGGCGTGATTGAGGATTACACCGGCAATCTCGCCCTGAGCTTCGTGGATTATCGCCTCGACAAAGAGCCCAAGTACAGCATCAAGGAGTGCAAGAGCCGTGATGTCACCTACGCAGCGCCCCTGCGTGTCACGGCCCGCCTGCTGAACAAGGAGACGGGCGAGGTCAAGGATCAGGAGATCTTCATGGGGGATTTCCCCCTGATGACCGACGCGGG
>CALWZL010000054.1 GCA_944385995.1 uncultured Faecalibacterium sp. | reverse complement strand
TGTTCTGGCCAAAGTTGCAGTCCGGCTTCTGTTGATTTAGCATAGTATCACAGCATCGTAATATATTGATCTGCAAACAGCTTCCGATCCCGCAGGCTGAAATCCCGCCCGCGACACCGGGAAACTTGTTCCGGGGCCTGGGAAAGAGCGTCAAAGTGTGCCGCCGACAGGAGCTTGCAAAGACCACAGCAGTGTATGGTACAAGTTGAAAAGCTTTTTGCCTGCTTTGTCTCTGACGTTCCGGGGCCTGGGAAAGACCGGCAGAGTGTGCCGCCGGCAGGGGCTCGTAAAGACCACAGCAGTGGATGGTACCCGTTGAAACGCTTTTTGTTTCCTTTTTCTCTGACGTTCCGGGGCCCGGGAAAGAGCGGCAAAGTGTGCCGCCGGTGGGAGCTCGTGAAGACCACAGCAGTGTATGGTACAAGTTGAAAAGCTTTTTGCTTCCTTTTTCTCTGACGTTCCGGGGCCCTGGAAAGAGCGGCAAAGTGTGCCGCCGGCAGGGGCTGGTGAAGAGCACAGCAGTGAATGGTACAAGTTGAAAAGCTTTTTGCTTCCTTTTTCTCTGAAAAAGGAAGTGGTATAATGGAGGAAAGGAGGCGGGAGGATGGAATATTTTACGCTGTATAATGGAGTGAAGATGCCGGCATTGGGATTCGGAACCTGGACCCTGCGGGGCGAAGAAGGGCGGCGGTGTATCGGTGAAGCGCTGGCGGTGGGATACCGTCTGCTGGATACGGCGCGGATGTACCAAAACGAAGAAACGGTGGGTCAGGCTGTAAGGGACAGCGGCCTTGGCCGGGAAGAGGTTTTCCTCACCACCAAGCTGTGGCAGCCCAGCAACAGCTACCAAAAGGCCAAATCCGACCTGGACCGGTCCTTGCAGGCTCTGGGAACCGACTATGTGGATTTGCTCCTGCTCCATGAACCCTACCCGGAACGCCTCGAAATGTACCGCGCCATGGAAGAAGCGTATAAAGCCGGAAAAGCCCGGGCCATCGGGGTGTCCAATTTCAACGCGGAGGAATATGAAAGCCTGGTACAACAGTGCGAAATTCGCCCGGCGGTGAATCAGGTGGAATCCCATGTCTATTATCCCCGGCTGGAACTGTGCCGGACCTTGGCGGCCCAGGGCACACAGATGCAGTCCTGGGCGCCCTTTACCGAGGGCCGGCGGGACCTCTTTCATGAGCCAATCCTGATGGAAATCGGCGCCGCCCATGGCAAAACGGCGGCCCAGACGGCTTTGCGGTATCTGGTCCAGAATGGCATCGCGGTGATTCCAAAATCGGCCCACCGGGAACGGATGGAGGAAAACTTTGCCGTCTTTGATTTTTCCCTGACAGGGGAGGAGATGGCACGGATCGGAACGCTGAAGGGCCCCGACTCGCTGTTCGGCTGGCCCTGAGAAAACGCCGCTATACACCCGGCAGGATGTTGTGTTATAATCAAAAAAAGGGCTCGGTGCCCAATCAGAAGGAGGTATACAGATGGAACAGAATGTGGAACGGGTGGCACGCTTTTTACAGGAGGCGGGCACCTATTATCTGGCAACGGCAGAGGGGGACTAGCCCCGGGTCCGGCCCTTCGGTACGGCACACCTGTTTGAAGGAAAGCTGTACATCCAGATCGGAAAGGTGAAGGCAGTGTCGCGGCAGATTCTGGCCAACCCCAAGGTGGAGATCTGCGCCAGCCTGGGCGGTGAATGGATTCGGGTGACCGGTGAACTGGTGGAAGATGACCGGCGGGAGGCCCGGCAGTCGATGCTGGACGCCTACCCCTCTCTCCAGAAGATGTACGCGGCGGACGACGGCAATACCCAGGTGTTCTACTTCCAAAACGGGGAGGCGACCATCAGTTCTTTCACCCATCAGCCTGAGGTGCTGCGGTTTTAAGGGAGAGGATCGAAAGATGAAGCAATATCTGGTGTTTGATATCGGAGGTACCTTTATCAAATATGCCCTGATGGGGGGGACGGCAGCTTTTTGGACAGCGGCAAGACGCCCACCCCCACCGACAGGATGGATCACCTGCTGGAAGTCCTGGAGGGGATCGGGCAGCAGTTTGCCGGCCGGTATGAAGGGGTGGCGGTGTCGATGCCGGGCCGGATTGATACCGCCACCGGCATGGCCCACACCGGCGGTGCCCTGATTTACATCAAGAATACCCCCATGGGACAGATGCTGGAGGAGCGTCTGGGCAAGCCGGTGTGTGTGGCCAACGACGCCAAGTGCGCCGCCAATGCCGAGGCCTGGACCGGCGCCCTGGCCGATACGGCCAACGGCGCGGTTCTGGTGCTGGGCACCGGCACCGGCGGGGCCATCGTCCTGAACCATGCCATCTGGATGGGGAATACCTTTGCGGCGGGAGAGCTGTCCTTCCTGCTGACCCAGTATGAGGGGATGTCCCATGCCTTCAGCGAGAACGCCCGGGCCGGCCTGGGAGCCCTTTGGGCCAACCACGCCTCGGCCTTGGGTCTGCTCCACGCCTATGCGGCGCGGAAGGGCATCCCGGCGGAAGGGCTGGACGGCCTGCAATTTTTTGCAGCCTATGACGCCGGAGAGCCGGAAGCCGCCGCTGCTCTGGACGACTTCGGGGAGATGACGGCGGCGGGGATTTACTCGGTCCAGGCGGTGCTGGATCTGGGCCGGTACGCCATCGGCGGCGGCATCAGCGCCCGCCCCGAAGTCACCGACATCATCCGCACCAAGCTGGATGCCATCTATGACGCCATCCCCTTTACCGCCTTCGGCAAGCCGGAGATTGTCCGGTGCCGCTACGGCAACGACGCCAACCTGATCGGCGCCTTGCGGTTCCTGCTGCAGCAATCCTGACAAACGAAACGCGCTCCATGCCGAAGCATGGAGCGCGTTTTTTGGCTGTGTTACCTGCACCGATCGTGGTAGGGGCAGTCGGCAGAACAGCTGCCGCAACCTTTGCCGCTGCGCTTGCGGCGGCGGATGCGGCCCACCGCCCAGCCCAGCCAGAAGCCCAGGACCAGCAGGATCAGTACCATCACGAGGTAAGAGCCCATGAGAATCTCCTCCCGGTTACAGGATCAGCATCCCCACCTGGTAGACCAGGAAGGTGACCACCCAGGCCACCGCCAGCTGGAAAGCAGCGGTGAAGGCCATCCAGGTCCAGCTGCCGGATTCCTTGCGGATGGTGGCCAGGGCGGCGGCGCAGGGGATGTAGAGCAGGCAGAAAATCATCAGGCAGAGGGCGTTGAAGGAGCCGAAGCCGATGCCCTCCAGGGCCGACGCAAAGGCAGACATCCCGGCGGGGGAACTGGCATTGACAATCCCAAAGAGGACGGCGCAGCTGGACACCACCACTTCCTTGGCCGAAATGCCGGCGATCAGGGCCACCGCGATCTGCCAGAAGCCCAGGCCGATGGGGGCAAAGAAGGGGGTCAGCCACTTGCCGATGACGGCGCCGAAGCTGTCCGCCATATTGGGGGTGTAGCCGGCAGGGCCGAAATTCAGGATCACCCAGATGATGAGGGTGGCGATGAAGATGGTGGTGCCGGCCTTTTCCAGGTAGTCCATTACCTTTTCCCAGACGTAGATGGCCACCGTGTGGGCGTCGGGGAGCTTGTACTCGGGCAGCTCGATGATGAGGTAGTTGGCATGATCCTTTTTGCGGTCCAGCAGGTGGAGCAGGGCCGAAATCAAGATGGCCACCACAATGCCGATCAGATACATGGAATAGGCCACAATCATGGCGTGATCCCCGAAGAACATCTCGGAGAACAGAATGTAGATGGTCAGACGGGCGTTGCAGCTCATGAAAGGGGTCACAAGCATGACTTTCAGCCGGTCGTGTTTGTTTTCCAGGGCACGGGAGGCCATGATGGCCGGCACCGTGCAGCCGAAGCCCAGCAGCATGGGGATGAAAGCGCGGCCCGACAGCCCCATCTTGCTCATGATGCCTTCCATCACGTAGGCGACACGGGCCATGTAGCCGCTGTCCTCCAGCAGAGCCAGGCAGAGGAACAGAATCAGAATGTTGGGCAGGAAGGTGACGATGGTTCCGACGCCGGCGATGATGCCGTCCACAATCAGAGAGGTCAGAACATCTCCGGCATGGATGGCGGTGAGGCCGGCCAGGGCCTCGTCCGAAATGGCGCCGATGGCCAGCTCAAGATAGCCCTTGAGCCAGTCGCCGATGGTGAAGGTCAAAAAGAAAATCACCGCCATGATGGCGAAAAAGACCGGAATGCTCCACACCCGGCTGGTGAGGATTGCATCGGCCCGCTCGGTCAGAACGTCCTGGCGCTCCTTGTGAATCAGGACCTCGTCGATGATCTCGCCGATGAAATCGTATTTCTGGTTGATGATGTCCGACTCGTAACTCCGGTCCAGCACCTGGGGGAGATCCACCGGGTACTTCTTGGTGATCTCCTGGTCTCCCTCCAGCAGCTTGAGGGCGTGCCAGCGGTAGTTGGTCAGCGTGGGATACCGGCGCTGCAGCTCGGGGATGATCTGGTCGATCTTGTCCTCGATGAGGTCGGAATAAACCATGGTGTATTCCGCGTGGTGGTCGTGCTGGTGGTGGGACTGGGTCTTGTGCTGGTGAATCAGCGGGTCGGGACCGGTGCTGTCCTTGTGGTGGGCCGCCGCGTGAAGCAGGGCATCCAGACCCCGGCGCTGCCGGGCCGATACCGGAATCACCGGGATGCCCAGCATCTCGGGCAGACGGTGGAGATCGATCTCCATCCCCCGCTTTTCCACAATGTCCATCATGTTCAGGGCCATGACCACCGGCTTGCCCAGCTCCAGTAGCTGCAAGGTCAGATAGAGGCCGCGCTCCAGGGCCGAGGCGTCCACCACGTTGATGATGACATCCACCTCGTCGCTCAGGATGAATTGCCGGGATACCGTCTCCTCCATGGTATAGGAAGTCAGGCTGTAGGTGCCCGGCAGGTCCACCAGATGAATGTTGAGGCCGTGATGCTTGACGGCGCCCTCCACTTTTTCCACCGTCACCCCCGGCCAGTTGGCCACCTTCAGATTGGCGCCGGTGTAGGCGTTGAACAGGGTGGTCTTGCCGCAGTTGGGGTTGCCGATGAACCCGATGGTCATATCGTGCTGCTCAGGCATGGGGCTCACCTTCCTTTACTTCGATGTTTTTGGTAATGTTGTAACCCAGCGCGAAGCGGGTGCCCCGGAGTTTGATGATGAGGATTCCCTTTCCTTTCCGGTTCAGCACCGAGACCGGCGTTTGCCGGGTCATTCCCAGAGCCTCCAGCCGGCGCTCCATCTGAAACGGCAGACTGATGTTCTCTACAATATAAGTCCGTCCGATCTGCGCGTCCTTTAAGTACATCTATGACACCTCCAAACAGCGGAAGTTGTACGCGTATAACTTTCGCCTCCCTTATATTACAAAGATGGGGGCTTTTCGTCAATGGGGTGAGGCGTTTTCTGCCCTTTGAGCAAAATATGCCGCTGCACAGGCTGAAATTCCAGCGGATTTTCTGTCCGGCGGGGGTGGTTGTTCAGGCAAGCCGCAGCCCGCGGAAACAAAAAAATACCCCTGAAGCGGTGATGCTTCAAGGGTATTGCTGTGGAGCTGCTATCCAGATTTGAACTGGAGACCTCATCCTTACCAAGGATGCGCTCTACCAACTGAGCTATAGCAGCATATGGCGACCCGGATCGGGCTCGAACCGACGACCCCCAGCGTGACAGGCTGGTGCTCTAACCAACTGAGCTACCGGGCCATACATGTTGATGGCCGCCGGCGTCTGACCGCCGGAACGTGTTTTATTATACCAACGGGATGGCCGATTGTCAAGCCTGAAATGCAAATTTTTTTGATTTTGCTCGATTTTGCCAAAAACGCGCGCAGATACGAAAAAAACCTCCCGTCCGGGAGGCAGGGAAGGTCATCGGGATGCCTGGCGGCGCTGGAGCAGACAGATCACAGCGGGAACCAGAGCGGTGACATAGAAGGCCAGCAGCGCGCAGCTGACAAAGGAGGCCCAGAGAAGGCCCAGGGCGCCGGACAGTGCGGCCGGCAGCAGCTTGTAGATCAAAAGCATGGGGACCAGGGCTGCCGCGGCCAGCAGAAACTGACCGGCGGTGCGGCGGTCGGTGGAAAACCGAAGCCACCGGCGCTCGATGAGCCAGCCGGGGAAAAAGCCAAAAACCATGCCCGCCGCCATGAAGCCGTCCTCCATCATCAGCTCGGGGTCCACCAGCAGGACGCCGTTGACATAGTCCATGGGGTAGCTCTTGACCTCAAACCAAAAGACCGCGGCCAGGGCCAGCACCATGCCCGCCGCCGCCACCGTCAGGTCGAAGCTGGGCTGGCGTTCCAGCCGGGCGAGGATTTTGCTGTTGAGCCAGAGATACCCGCCGCAGAGGGCCATGCTGACCAGGACATCCTGAGGGGTGTGAACCCCCAGATAATTCCGGGAAAAGGCGGTCAGCAGAATCATAAAGACCATCAGGGCAGCCAGCCACCGGCGCCTTTTGCCGTACCACAGGCCGATGCTGCCATAGATGGCGGCGGCGCTCTGGGTGTGGCCGGAAGGGAAGGAATAGCCGGTGGCGGTGTCCATGGCCACCGGGTGAATCCGGGGGTCCCGGACCCAGGGCCGGTAGACGCAGGCGGTGAGCTTGAGGGCCTGGTTCAAAAGACTGCTGCCCACATAGTTGAGCATCAGAAAACTTCCGAACCGCCGGTCCACCGCCCAGAACACAAAGGCGGCCACCGCAATGGTCAGGGAACTGGCGGCCAATTCGCTGACCAGTTCCATCACCGGGGTGAGCAGCCAGCCGGCCGCCTCCCGCAGACGCTGCAGCAACAGCAGATATTCGAGATCCATATACGCCTCCTTGGAATCGGAATCTTCTTCCACAGGGGAAGTCTGGGCCAAAAGCCGGACAGATACAACAAAAAAGCACAGCGCCGACTGGCACTGTGCTCTTTGGCAGGGGTAGTAAGTCTCGAACTCACGGCACGCGGTTTTGGAGACCGCTGCTCTACCAACTGAGCTATACCCCTATACACCCGGCATTCGTCGAATGCCAGATTATTATACCGAATCTTTCGGCAAATGTCAAGGTGTTTTTTCGCCCGAATTTCGATTTTTTGCGCAGGCGCAGGCGCCGCCGGCGTTTTCGGCCATGCTCTTGGCGATATCCGCCAGGGTGACGCTGTCCAGATACTGGTTGATGACCTCGTCCAGCCCGGCCCAGAAGGGCAGAGTGGCGCACTGGTCGGACAGCGGGCACTCGTTGGTTTCACTCTCAAGGCAGGGGATGGGGGCGACGCTCCCCTCCATGGCCGCGATGATCTCGCCGGCGGTGGTCTGGCGGGGGTCTTTGACCAGGCGGTACCCGCCCTGGCTGCCCCGCTCGCTCTTGACCAGGCCGGCCCGGGCCAGCGGCGTCACCAGCTGTTCCAGGTATTTCAGGCTGAGATGCTGGCGCTCGCTGATCTCTTTCAGGGGCATGGCGCGCCCCGATGTCGAACAGGCCAGCTCCGCCATCAGGCGCAGGCCGTACCGGCTTTTGGTGGAAAATCGCATCCTTGAACCTCCTTGTCTGGATGTGTTCAGTATAGCACGGGGAAAGAAATTTGAAAAGCCTTGTGAAAACAAAAAAGGTTTGTTATCATAAGATGGAACAGAAATCCAGAGAGGAGAGAGGAACGATGGTTCAAAGAATTACCCCCGCCGCAGCCCGGCGGATGATGAAGGCCGGCGAGGCCTGCCCGGTGGATGTGAGGGAACCTTCCGAGTACGCGGCGGGACATATTCCGGGGGCAAAACTGCTGCCTCTGGGCCTGGTGCGGATCAAAGCCGCCCAGGTAATCCCCGACCAGAATGCCGCATGGTTGATCTATTGCCGCAGCGGCCAGCGCAGCGCTATGGCTGCGGCCCAGCTGGAAGCGATGGGTTACCACAACCTGTACGACCTGGGCGGCATCCTGGCCTGGCCCTACGAGGTGGAACGGTAAAAACTGCGGGGCAGAGCCCGCGGCTGTATCATATATCATAGCAAAAGAAAGGGAAGGGTGCAGGATATGGCGTACCATGCCAGAGATTTTGCCGGGAGCCATTGCGGCTGCCGGTACCAGCAGGACTACCGCCCCACGCTGGGCCGCGACGGAAAAAAGGAGTCGGGCACGCTGGAGGTCATCAAGTTCTACTACGACGGAAAGATCCGGTTTGAACAGCACTGCTACGGCGAGGCGGCCACCTTTGTGTTTGGCGCCTGGGCCGAGCGGATGGACGAGGACGGCACCCTTCACTGGCTCCGCCCCAAAACCGGCTATTACAATGAGGAGTACCTCCCCAAAAAGCTGACCAGGGTGGACGAGGCGGGCAGTCTCTACTTTGACGACAAAATCTATCCCTGGAAGCTGGCGGATGACTTCACCGAGGACCCCCGGTGGGGCTATCCCCGCTGGAAGGTGACCCTGGGCAAACTGACCGGCAAAGGCCGCGGCTGACCCGCCCTGACGCCCTAGAAGAAAACGGACCGCACCTCTGCCAGAGTAGGAGAGGGCGGTCCGTTGTTTTATCTCTTACATATAATAGGGAAAATCAGAACAGGGCCAGGCGGTCCAGGATGGGAGCCAGGACATCCAGTTCGATCTGGCCGGGGGCACTGGACTTGCCGGCACAGGCAAAGGTCATGGCGGAACCCATGGCCTCGCCGCAGATTCGGCTGACGCCGCCCAGGGCGCCCATGCTCATGGTAATGACCGGGGTCTCGGGGTGGCAGTCGGCCATTTCGGCGGTGGCAGCCAGCAGGGCCAGGACATCCCGGCGGTTCTGGGGCATGACGGCCAGCTTGGGCAGGTCGGCCCCGGCGGCCTGCATGGCGCAGAGCCTGGATACCATTTCCTCCCGGCTGGGAGTCTTGGCAAAATCGTGGCTGGAACAGACCACTTTAACCCCGTGAGCCTGGGCCTGGGCAATCAGTTCAGGCAGGGCATCCCCGGCGGGGAAAAACTCGATGTCCAACAGGTCAGCACAGCCGCTCTCCCAAACCTGACGGCAGAAGTCGGTGTATTCTGCAAGGGAGGCGTCGGCCTCGCCGCCCTCGGGCCTGGTGCGAAGGGTGACCAGCAAGAGCTTGTCTCCCAAAACTTCCCGCAGCCCGGACAGACAGCGGCCCAGCGCGGCGGCGTCCCGCCAATCCGCAAACCAATCGGCCCGGAATTCCACACAGTCTACTTTTAAGGCGGCAAACGCCCGGCCCTGTTCCAGGACAGCCGCCTCGGTCTG
>CALWZL010000053.1 GCA_944385995.1 uncultured Faecalibacterium sp. | reverse complement strand
CTGGCCCACGAGGCCATCGGCCAGCTGATCGGCGACGGCCTGCTGAACAAGGATTTCTATGCCGCCGTCAACGACTACGACACCGCCGTCCTGAACGGCATCGTCAAGATCGCTTCCAAGATGGGCATTTCCACCATCCAGAGCTACCAGGGCAGCCAGATCTTTGAGGCGGTGGGCATCTCCAAGGATGTCATCGACAAGTACTTCACCGGCACCGTCAGCCGGGTGGGCGGCATCGGTCTGGACGACATCCAGGCCGACGTGGAAGCCCGCCACAGCGCCGCCTTTGATCCCCTGGGTCTGGACATCAATATGCAGCTGGCCAGCAACGGCGAGCACAAGTTCCGCAGCGGCGGCGAAGACCATCTGTTCACCCCTGAGACCATTTATCTGTTCCGCAAGGCCTGCTTTACCAATGATTACAGCGCCTTCAAGCAGTTCACCCAGGCAGTGGACAACATGGGCGAAAACGGCGTCCATCTGCGGAGCCTGCTGGACTTCAACTACGCTCCCGACGGCGGTATTCCCATCGACGAGGTGGAGCCAGTTTCCTCCATCCTCAAGCGGTTCAAGGGCGCAGCCATGAGCTACGGTGCCCTGAGCAGTGAGGCCCACGAGACCATTGCCCTGGCCTTCAACCAGATCGGCGCCCGCAGCAACACCGGCGAGGGCGGCGAGCCCGAAGAGCGGTATCATTCCGCCAGCAACTCCAAGATCAAGCAGGTGGCCTCGGCCCGGTTCGGCGTCACCAGCAAATACCTGGTGTCGGCGGAGGAGATCCAGATCAAACTGGCCCAGGGCGCAAAGCCCGGCGAGGGCGGCCAGCTGCCCGGCAGCAAGGTCTATCCCTGGATCGCCAAGACCCGCCACAGCACCACCGGCGTGGGCCTGATCTCTCCCCCGCCCCACCACGACATCTACTCCATCGAGGACCTGGCCGAGCTGATCTATGACCTGAAGAACGCCAACCGGGATGCCCGGATCAACGTGAAACTGGTCAGCGAGGCGGGCGTCGGCACCATTGCCGCCGGCGTTGCCAAGGGCGGCGCCCAGGTGATTCTGGTGTCGGGCTACGACGGCGGCACCGGCGCGGCCCCCCGCACCTCCATCAAAAATGCCGGCCTCCCCTGGGAGCTGGGCATCGCCGAGACCCACCAGACCCTGATTCTCAACGGCCTGCGGACCCGGGTGCGGATTGAGAGCGACTCCAAGCTGCTGAGCGGCCGGGATGTGGCCATCAGCTGCATGCTGGGCGCAGAGGAATTCGGCTTCGGCACCAGCCTGTTGATGGCTGAAGGCTGCGTCATGATGCGGGTCTGCAATCTGGACACCTGCCCCATGGGCATCTGCACCCAGAATCCCGAGCTGCGCAAGCACTTCATCGGCAAGCCGGAGTATATCGTCAACTATCTGACCTTTGTGGCCGCCGAGCTGCGGGAGTATATGGCCAAACTGGGCATCCGCACCATGGATGAGCTGGTGGGCCGCACCGACCTGCTCCACGTCAAGCCCGCCGCAGGCCGGGCCGCCAAGCTGAACCTGGACGCCATCCTCCACAACCCCGCCATCGACAATCTGAACGTCCACTATCAGCCCGCCGATGTCTACGACTTCCATCTGGAAAAGACCCTGGACATGCGGGTGCTGATGAAGAAGTTCAAGCTCAACAGCAAGAACCCCCAGTCGGTGACGGTGAATGTCTCCAACACCGACCGTGCCCTGGGCACCATCTTCGGCAGCGAGATCACCCGCAAGTACGGCAACACCCTCCCCGACGACACCTTCACCGTCCACTGCAACGGCGCGGGCGGCCAGAGCTTTGGCGCCTTCATTCCCAAGGGCCTGACCCTCTGCCTCACCGGCGACTGCAACGACTATATGGGCAAGGGTATGTCGGGCGGCAAGATCATTGTCCGTCCCCCTGAGGGCATCTGCTACAAGCCCGAGGACAACATCATCACCGGCAACGTGGCCCTCTATGGCGCCACCAGCGGCACCGCCTTTATTTCGGGCGTGGCCGGCGAGCGGTTCTGCGTCCGCAATTCGGGCGCCACCGCTGTGGTGGAAGGCGTGGGCGACCACGGCTGTGAATATATGACCGGCGGTATTGTGGTGGTCCTGGGCCAGACCGGCAAGAACTTTGCAGCCGGCATGACCGGCGGCATCGCCTACGTTCTGGACGAAAACTGGGACTTCTACCAGCGGGTCAACAAGTCCACCGTCAGCCTGGAGCCGGTAGAGCACAAGCACGACGTGGCCACCCTGAAGGAGCTGATCCGGGCCCATGTGGAAGCCACCGGCAGCCCCCGCGGCAAGGAGATCCTGGACCAGTTCAGCGAGTTTTTGCCCAAGTTCAAAAAGGTCCTGCCCTACGATTACGACCGGATGCTCCGGGTCATCGCCTCGATGGAAGAGCGCGGCCTGGACGGCGAACAGGCGCAGATCGAAGCCTTCTACGCCCAGCAGAAAGTCAAGTGAGGGAGGAACGGAACCATGGGAAAAACGACCGGTTTTATGGAATACCAGCGCAAGACCAGCACCGATGCCGAGCCTCTTGCGCGGCTTGCAAACTTCAATGAATTTCACACCTGGCTGCCCCGGGAGGAGCAGCAGACCCAGGCAGCCCGCTGCATGGACTGCGGCGTCCCCTTCTGCCAGGCTGGCATGATGATCGGCGGGGCGGCGTCGGGCTGCCCCCTGAACAACCTGATCCCTGAGTGGAACGAACTGATTTACCGCGGCAAGTGGGAGCTGGCGCTCCGGCGCCTGCTGGCCACCAACCGCTTCCCCGAGTTTACCAGCCGGGTCTGCCCGGCCCTGTGCGAGGCAGCCTGCACCTGCGGCGATGTCACCGGCAGTCCGGTGACGGTCCGGGAGAACGAGCACGCCATCATCGAGACCGGCTACGCCAAGGGCTGGGTCAAGGCAGCTCCGCCGCCGTCCCGCACCGGCAAGAGCGTGGCGGTCATCGGCAGCGGCCCGGCGGGCCTCTCGGTGGCCGAATACCTCAACAAGCGGGGCCATGCTGTCACCGTCTATGAGCGGGAGTACCGCCCCGGCGGCCTGCTGATGTACGGCATTCCCAATATGAAGCTGGACAAATCGGTGATTGAGCGCCGTGTCAAGATCATGCAGGCCGAGGGCATCGAGTTCCTGACCGGCATGGACGTGGGCAAAACGGTGGATGCCGCCGAACTGACGGCCCATTACGACGCTGTGGTCCTCTGCTGCGGCGCCAAAAAGCCCCGTGATCTGGCGGTTCCCGGCCGGGATGCCGAGGGTGTCTGCTTCGCGGTGGACTACCTGACCAGCGTCACCCGCAGCCTGTTGGATTCTGAATTCACCGACGGCAAAGCCATCTCGGCCGCCGGCAAGAACGTCCTGGTGATTGGCGGCGGTGATACCGGCAACGACTGCCAGGGCACCGCCCTGCGGCAGGGCTGCACCGATCTGCTGGCCCTGGAAATGATGCCTGAGCCCCCCGCTGAGCGGACCGCCTCCAACCCCTGGCCCGAATGGCCCCGGGTTCGGAAGGTGGACTACGGCCAGGTGGAGTGCATGGCCCGGTTCGGCAAAGATCCCCGTGTCTATCAGACCACCGTCAAGGAGTTCCTGAAGGACGGAGAAGGCCGCCTGTGCGGCGCCGTGGTGGAATACCTGCGGCCCGAGCGGGACCCCGACACCGGCCGCACCAACATGGTGCCCACCGGCGAGACGTTCACCTACGATTGCCAGCTGGCCCTGATTGCAGCCGGATTTGTGGGCTGCGAGAACTACACCGCCGACGCCTTCGGGGTGGGACTCACCCCCCGCGGCTGCACCCAGGCCCACGACTATCACACCAGCATCGACAACGTCTTTACCTGCGGCGATATGCGCCGGGGTCAGAGCCTGGTGGTGTGGGCCCTGCGGGAAGGCCGCGACTGTGCCGCCCAGGTTGACCAGTATCTGATGGGTTATACCAACCTGTAAGCGCATCTTTTTCTATCTTTTTTCGCCATTCTCTTTCCTATCCTAACAAGCGAAAGCGGGAGCCTGCAAACCGGGCTCCCGCTTTCGTGCACCGAATGGCACCAAAAAACGTCCGAATTCCCGCTGTCGGGAGTTCGGACGTTTTTCTCTTCACAGAAGTTCAGTCGGTGTCCACATCGCTGGTATCGATGTCGCTGTCGGTCAGGGCATCACTGGTATCCAGAGCGGTTTCAGGGGTGGTGGTGATCTGGACATCCCGATCCGCCGCGATATACACCACAATGGTGCTGCCCGTCTCCACCATGGTGCCGGGCTCCACGCTGCATGCCACCACGCAGCCCGAGGCATAGGAGCCATCATTCACCACCATGAAGCAGCTGGGCACCAGCCCCCGGCTCTCCAGTTCCCGGATGGCGCCCTCCTGGGTGAAGCCGATGGTGTTGGGCATCTCCACCATCTGGGGGCCCTTGCTGATGACCAGACGGATGGTGGAGTTTTCCCCTTCGGTGATGGCGGTGCCCGCAGCCGGGTCCTGGGTCAGGACGGTGCCCGCCGGGGCGCTGTCACTGTATTCCTCGGTGACATAGAACAGATAAATGCCGGTGTATTCCCGGTTGTTCTGGATCTGGGAATAGCTCATCCCCACAAAATTGGGGACATAGTTCACCGTCACGGCGCTGGGTGCGCTGGTGACCTCCGAGGGGGCGGTCTGTTCCACCGGCGATTCATTCCGGCCCAGCAGTCCCCAGAGGGTCAGCAGGGTGAGGACCGCCAGCAGAATCAAAATGCCGGTCAGAATGGCCGTCAGACTGAGGGAAGGCTTTGCCTTTTTCTCCCGAGCCTTCCGGCGGCCGGCTGCATGGACGGTCCGGGCCTCCTCCTCGGCGGCGGTGGGAGAGGACAGGGCACGGCTCAGCTGGGGAACCGTCTGAATCCGCCGGACCGGGTCCAGCTGAAGTCCCAGGGACAGCGCGTCCGAGACATAGGGCGGCACCGCCGGGTTGACGGTCCGGGCCCGGGGGTTGGAGTCGGTCACCATCCGCTGGGCCGCCGGCACCGGGCTCTGACCGCAAACCATCCGGTAAAAGACCGCCGACAGGCTGTAAACGTCGGTATACCGCCCCTCAAACTCCACCGCCGAATACTGTTCGGGGGCGGAATAGCCCTCGTACAGCTGGCCATGGAGGCCGCTGCCCGCCGTCCGCAGGCCGATGGTGGCGTAACCGGTCAGCCGGGCCCGGCCGTTGTCCAGCACCCGGATATTCTCGGGGCAGATGCCCCGGTGCACCAGGCCCACCTGGTGCATGGCCGCCACCCCGTTGAACACCGGCTGCAGCATGGTACAGGCATCCTCCGGCGAGATGGTCTTTTTCTGTTTGTCCAGCCACTGGTCCAGCGGGACCCCGCCGGGGTTTTCCAGCACCGCATAGACGGTGTTGTTGGCTTCCACCACGTCCAGCACCGCTTCCAGGCCGGTGGCCGGCGTGATTCGCTGAATCGACCGGTACAGGTCGGCAAAATCCATCCGGGTGGTCTTGAGCAGAACTTCACTGCCGGGCTTGGCCCGCAGCTGATGGTCGCTCCCCCGCTCGGAAGACAGGGTGATGGGCATATACTCCTTGATGGTCACCCGGAACCGTCCCTTGTTTTCGACGCCCCGGTAGAGGATGCCCTCGCCGTCGATGCTCAGCATCTCCCCCACCGTATACCGGCCCGCCAACAGGGTTCCCATCGGGAGCGCCCCCGCCGGGTTCCGCCCTGTGAACGTCCGCCGGCAATGCGGACAACTCTGAGCCCCTTCCTTCAGTTCCGCCCTGCAGTACGGGCAAAGAATCTTCTGCTCCTCCAACTGTCTTCCCCCTCTCCGGTGGTTGTGGTATCAAAAAAGCCGGGCCAAAGCCACGGCCCGGCTTGTGTGTGCGGATTATTCCGGCAGATCCTCTTCGTTCTCCAGGCTGTGCCAGACGTTCTGAACGTCGTCGTCATCCTCCAGAGACTCCAGCAGCTTGCCCATCTGCTTGAGCTGATCGGGGTCGGTCAGACGGGTGGTGGTCATGGGCACCATGGCCAGGTCGGCCGAGATGAACTCATAGCCCTTGGCCTCCAGTGCGTCGCAGACGGCCGAGAAGCTGTCGGGATCGGTGGTGATCTCGGCGGCGTCCTCCCCTGCGTCAAAATCCTCGGCGCCGGCATCCAGGGCGTCCATCATGGCCTCGTCGGCATCCTTGTCCTCCAGGGAAATGTCGATGACGCCCTTCTGGGTGAACAGGAAGCCCACACAGCCCAGTGTGCCCAGATTGCCGCCGTTCTTATCAAAGTAGTGGCGCAGGTCGGCTGCGGTGCGGTTGCGGTTGTCGGTCAGGGTCTCCACCATGACGGCCACGCCGCCGGGGCCGTAGCCCTCGTAGTTGATGGCCTCGTACTCGGTCTTGTCGCCGCCCTCGGCCTTCTTGATGATGCGCTGGATGTTATCGTTGGGAACACTCATCCGCTTGGCCTTGCTGATCAGGTCGGCCAGCTTGCTGTTCGAGGCAGGGTTGGGGCCGCCGTTGCGGACCGCCACGCTGATCTCGCGGCCGATCTTGGTGAAAATCTTGGCGCGGGCGCCGTCGGTCTTTTCCTTCTTGCGCTTGATGTTGTTCCATTTGCTGTGTCCTGACATTGGATGAGCCTCCTAGCTGTATGTTTCACATGCCGCCTCATAGCCGGGATTTCCCGGTGCGGCGTCCTTTCCCTCTGGTGAAGTCCTGAAGGTATCTTTCATCAGACTTTCTTATCAATTTTAGCACAAACCTGCGCCTTCTTCAAGCGGCAGTTTGCCCATTCCTTCAGCCCAGCAGCCGCAGGGCCTTGGGATAGTGGTTTTTGACCCGGCCTCCTGAGACTTTGCCGCCGCCCAGGGGGCAGCCGTCCACCGTCACGCAGCACCAGCCGTTTTCAGCGGACGCCGCTTCGATCTCCTGTCCCAGCAGGTAGGCCCGGCAGCGGGGGTCCTCCCGGGTCAGGGCCTCGATGTTGGAACACCCCGCCCCGTATGCAGTAAAGAGATGATGGCCCGGCACAAACCGCCCCTTCTGGACGGTCCCCGCCAGCACCCCCGCCCGCAGAATATGGAGTCCCAGGGGCGGGCAGGCCGGCGGCAGCAGCACCGATTCCCCCAGCACCACGGCGGGCCTGTCCGCCAGGGCGGGGAAAGATTCGGCGGCAAACTCCCGCCAGGCTGCCAGCATCTGGGCCGCCGAGAGCGTTTCGGACTTGCCGCGCTCCCGACCGCGGCCGGCCGGCCGGCGGTCTTTGGCTCTGGGAGACGCCGGGGATTTTTGAAGCCGGGCCATCCAGCCCGCTTCTTCGGCGGCGCGGCCCGAGCGGTCGGTGCTGCCCGCCTTGACCAGACGGGCCATAAAGTGCCCCTCTCCCCCCTGACAGGGCCAGATCCGCCGAACCAGGCTCACATCCAGGGGCAGGCCGCCGGTGCGGTTTTCCTCCCCCGGGCTGCCAAAGGGTGCAAAAACCCGCTCCATCACGTCGGCCAGGGCAAATTCGGGGTGCCGGGCCAGAAAGGCCGCCACCTGGCCCTCGTCCTCCTCGGGGGCGAAGGTGCAGGTGGAATAGACGATCTCCCCGCCGGGAGCCAGGGCCGCCGCGGCGCTGTCCAGAATGGAGGAGCCCAGAGCCGCGCACTGGGCCACCAGGGCCGCCGAGTGCTGGGCCAGGGCGGCGGGCTCCTTGCGGAACATGCCCTCGCCGGAACAGGGGGCGTCCACCAAAATCCGGTCAAAGAATTCCGGCAGGGCCGCCGCGATCCGCTCGGAGCTCTCGTTCAGGACGACGGCATTGGTCACCCCCATCCGCTCCAGGTTGCTCTTGAGAATTTCGGCCCGGGCGGAGACGTATTCGTTGGCCACCAACAGGCCCTCCCCTGCCAGGGCAGCTGCCAGCTGGCTGGTTTTGCCGCCCGGCGCGGCGCACAGATCCAGCACCCGCATGCCGGGCTGAACCCCCAGCAGAGGAGCCGCAGAGGACGCCGAGGGCTCCTGGGAATAAAAGACGCCGGCGTGGTGCCAAGGATGGCGTCCCGGCTTGAAGTCGGGCTCCCGGACCAGAAAGCCGGCCCCGCAGAAAGGCGAGGGGGCAACGGCAAAGTCCGCACCGGCGGCAAAGGCTTCCGGGCTCATCCGCAGGGATGAGACGGTGACGCCGCGGGCCGCCGCTGCGGCGGGCGGGGCGTAGAGTTCCTCATAGCGAGAGCCGAGCAGCGCCCGCTCCCGCGCTTCAAAATATTCGGTCGGCACAAAATCTCCCCCTTGTGCGAGATGTATAAAGCCGTCGGAAACGGCCAAACTATGACCAGCGGGGGCAGCCGCCCCTGCAAGACATGCGACCATAACCTGACCACAATCCGAAAGGAGCAATCAAATCATGGAAAACCGCAGCAACAATGTCAAAACCCAGTCGGGCAACCAGTCCAGCAATCGTTCTTCCAACTGCCGGACCACCAGCTCCACCAACGAGCACAAGCACCCCAACCAGTACACCAAGGGCGCCGACGACGAGGGCGCTCAGAACGCCAAGAGCACCAAGACCAGCAGCAAGAACTGCCGCTGACCCCGGTTTTGATCCGGGGGTCTGACAGGCCCCCGGGCGCATCTTCCCTTCCCTGACCTTTCACACACCAGAAAAGCCCGCTGCCTCCCCTTCACGGAACCCCGTGCGGGAAGCAGCGGGCTTTTTCCGTGCGCACTGGACGGTGCGCGGCGGTTGTTCTTTCAGGTCTCGGGTGCGGCAGGGTCATAGCCCGTCCACAGCGCCTCGAACAGCTCCTCAATCCGGGCCGTATTGCCCTGGAGATAGAGCCAGCCCAGCAGGCACTCAAAGCCGGTGGACGCCCGGTATTCGGCGGGGGTGGCGTGTTTGGAGACGGCCGCCCGGCTGGCATTCCGGCCCCGCTTGAACATCTCCAGTTCTTCGGGGGTGAACAGGGGCTCCAGCAGCTGTTCCTCCCGGAACTGGGCCCGGGCCGATACATATTTGATCTTCTCGGCGTTCAGCTTGCCGGGGGCCAGCCGGTGGTACTCCACCAGGCGCCGGCGCACCAGCAGCTCCAGCACGCTGTCCCCCACAAAGGCCAGGGCCAGGGGGCTGATCTCACGCAGGTCGATCTTTTCGGAGGGTGTCTTGTCCATTCCGCTGTCCTCCGCTTAGAAGATATAGTCGAACTGGTAGTCGCCGATGAGGATGGTATCGTTCTCCTCGACGCCCTTGTCCACCAGGGCATCCAGGATGCCGCTCTCCCCCAGCTGGCGCTGGAAGAACTGCAGGCTCTCGTAGTCGTCCACGTTGCTGCCGTCCAGAATCCGCTCCAGCCAGGGAGCGTCCACCGACCAGCGGTGGGCTTCCAGACGGGTGATGGTGAAGTCGCGGCTGCCGGCCTTGACTTCCGGCTTCTTGTACTCGGCCGCAAAGACCGGCACCGGGGGGATATCCTTCAGCTGGTTGTACACCAGGCCGGGCAGGGCCTTGACCCCCTGCATGGTGGCCGCCGAGATAGGGACGAAGGTCAGACCCTTGCCCTCGATATACTGGCGGAAGGCGTCGATCTGCTCCTGGGTGGCCAGGTCGCACTTGTTGCCCACTACAATCTGGGGCCGCTGGGCCAGAGCGGGGCTGAACTTGGCCAGCTCCTGGTTGATCTTCTCAAAGTCATCCACGGGGTCCCGGCACTCGCTGCCCGACACATCCACCACATGGAGCAGCAGACGGCACCGCTCCACATGGCGCAGAAAGTCGTGGCCCAGGCCCACGCCCTCGCTGGCGCCCTCAATCAGGCCGGGGATGTCGGCGCAGACAAAGCTGGCGCCCTCTCCCACCGACACCACGCCCAGGGTGGGCACCAGGGTGGTAAAGTGATAGTT
>CALWZL010000052.1 GCA_944385995.1 uncultured Faecalibacterium sp. | reverse complement strand
GAACTATTGTTTTTTCCGGCCTTTGAACGCTGCGACTTCCTCTTTTGGGTCCAGGGTTCAGACCCTGGTCGTTAGGGTGGGTAGGGAGTCCAGAGGGGGTAGGGAGGGGGAATCGAAACCCCCTCCCTCCCCCTCTGGCCCAGCGGAGCGTCCGACGGGCCGGACGGGCCGACAGCGTGAAAAATCCAAAGCTCTGCGCCTTATTTTTGATCGAATCCCCCCGGGTTGCGGTGCCTTGTTTTTGCTGCGGGCCGCAAAAGCGCCCTTGCAAAAACAGACCGCTGCCCCTGCTCCGCCTCGCTGCATCTGCCGCAGGCAGCGCTCGGCTGCGCAGCCCGCCGCCCATAGCGGAACCCCTGCGGCCTGCGGCCGCGCCCCTGCCGGGGCTCTGAACCATAAACCGCCCCTTCTTTTATAAAAAGCAAACAAAAAAGCTCCCCCGGCCTTGCGGTCGAGGGAGCTTTTGGTTCAACTACTTTTTAAAAACAGGTCGCGGGCATCAGAAAAGTTGGATGCGGCCGGCGCCGTAGGGGTTCTCGTAGTTCAGCAGGTAGCCGGGGTAATCGGCCAGGGGGCTGTTGGCGCTGGTGATGCTGGCGCCGTCAAACAGCATGGCGTAGCTGGACAGGACCAGGTAGTCCTCCGAGACGTAATCCTTCACCAGGGTGGCGCCGTCGAACATGGCGAAGCCGTCGCCCAGGCTGCGGAGGGTGTAGTTCATGCCGCCCATGGTATAGGTGCGGTTGGGGTCCAGGGGCTCGTAGGTGCCGGTGGTCTTGTTGTAGATCTTGACGTTCTGAACCCGCGGGGTGCCGGTGGCGGGGCCGGTCCAGACGTTCTGGGCGTCGGTCTGGACGGTGTTGGGAATGTCGGTGTGGATCTCGTAGGTCGCGCCGGCCACCTGCAGGAAGCCGCCGTTCTCCTGGCCCGAACCCGCAAACCGGGCGCCGAACTCCAGGGCGTTCTGAATCTGGGCGCCGGTGACGCTCATCAGGCAGGCCACATTGCCGAAGGGATTGACCGTCTTGCAGGTCATGTAAGTCCAGTCGCCGGCCGGCACGTCCGAACGGATGCCGCCGCCGTTCATGATGGCAATGTCGCAGTTCAGCTTCTCAATCTCATTGAAATAGGCGTAAATGCCGTCGGCCACCAGGTCGCCCATGTTGGTCTCTTCCGAACGGATCAGCCGGTCGCCGGTGACGGGATCGTTGATGTAGAAGTTGACCGGGCTGGAGGCGATCTTCTCGCCCAGCATGTTGTCCACCGCGGCAATCCAGTCGGTCTGGAGAATCAGGGTGGCGTTGAAGGGGTTGACGTTGCTGGAAGAAATCAGCTCGGTGGTGAAGTTGCGGTCGGTGTCGATGGTCATCCGGCCCACGTTGCCCAGATAGCAGCCGGTCTGGGTCAGGACCACCGGGTTGCCCTCGGCATCCCGGACCGTCTCGCCCGGCAGCTCGGTGTGGGAGTGGCCGTCAATGAAGGCATTGAAGCCCACCGTGTTGCGGATGACTTCCCGGCTGGTCCAGGGAGAGGACGAGCCGTCCACGCCCAGGTGGCCCAGGCCGATGACGAAGTCGGCGTACAGCCATGCCTCGTCGATGGCCTTCTGAACGGCCTTGTACAGGGCCTTGCCGTCGTCGCCGCCGTCAATGCCGTAGATATACTCGTTCTGGCCGGCGTCCATGAAGTAGGCCGGGGTGGATTTGGTGATGGTCTCGGGGGTGGTGATGCCGATGAAGGCCAGAATCCGGCCGCCCCGGAAGAAATACTTGATGGAGGGCAGAACCAGCTTGCCGCTGCGCAGGTCCTTGAAGTTGCAGCTGATGTAGGGGAATTCGGCCTCATCGTTGATGATGGTCATGATCCGGTCCATGCCGTAATCAAACTCGTGGTTGCCCAGGGTGGCCAGGTCGTAGCCCGCCGAATTCATCATCTTGATGATGGATGCGCCCTGGTCCATGGCGCCGTAGGCGGTGCCCTGGATGTGGTCGCCGGCATCCACCAGCAGCACATCCATGTCGGCGTCCTCATAGCTCCGCTTCAGGGCCTCCAGGGAGGCATAAGTCATCTCGGGGCTCTCGTTGTCAATGTAAGTGTGAACGTCGTTGGTGTACAAAATCGTGATGATCGACTTGTCGGGCGCCACCATGGGGAAAAACAGGCCTTCCGCCGACAGCGGAGCGGCAGTCAGGCCCAAAGCCGCTGCTGCACCGGTCACTGCGCCGGCAGCCTTCAGGAAATTACGACGGGATATATAGTTTTTCATCGAAATGTCCTCCTCGTCAGTTGACTGCAATGTGGTGTCGGTTGACTTGCCGCGAGGCTCCCAACCCCGCAGTTCTATGATATAACAATAACATAAATTGCCGCCTAAAACAAGACCCAAGTCGGCAAATCCTGGTTTTGTGCGCAAAAAAATCCAAAGTTATTGGACACTATCCCCAAAATCAGGAGGGATTTTTCCCGCTGGCCGGGCACAGACCCAAGCGCTGCCCCCAAACCGTCATAAAAAACAATGCGGGCCCGGCCCTTCGGCGGGGCCGTCCTGCATTGCTTTTCGGGTGTGATTTATTTTTTGATGGAGGTGCGGACCAGGGCGCGCTTGAGCCGGGCCTGTGCCAGCTCGTATTCCCGCTCGGAGAGGTTTTTCTGTGCGAGAATCTCCTCGGCGCGGCGTTTGGAAGCCTCGGCCCGGGCCTGGTCGATCTGCTCCACCCACTCCCAGGTGGTGGCCACCAGACGCACTTCGCCGTCCAGCACGCTCAGCATCCCGCCCATGCAGGCGGCGCGGCGGCGCTGGCCGTCCGGCATGACGATGTGTGCCTCCCCCATGCCGAGGGCGGTGCAGTAATCCCCGTGGCGGGCCAGGATGGCCAGGTCGCCGTCGATGGCGCGGCAGACCACCCGCTCGGCCTCGCCCTCAAAGGCGCAGCCGTCCGGCGTAACCACCGTCAGATGAAAGGTCGTCATGGTTTACCCTTTCTTTGCCTTGGCGAAGACATCGTCGATGGTGCCCGCGAACAGGAAGGCGCTCTCGGGCAGCTCGTCGCACTCGCCGTTCAGAATCATCTTGAAGCCCCGGAGGGTCTCCTTCAGCGGCACATACTGGCCGGGCATGCCGGTGAACTGTTCCGCCACGTGGAAGCTCTGGGACAAAAAGCGCTGGACCTTCCGGGCGCGGCTGACCGTCAGCTTGTCTTCCTCGCTCAGCTCGTCCATGCCCATGATGGCGATGATGTCCTGCAATTCCTTGTAGCGCTGCAAGACCTTCTGGACGGCGCGGGCCACCTCGTAGTGCTCCTGGCCCACCACGTCGGGGCTCAGGATGCGGCTGGTGGAATCCAGGGGGTCCACCGCCGGGTAGATGCCCTGGGAGGAAATCTCACGGCTCAGAACGGTGGTGGCGTCCAGATGGGTGAAGGTGGTGGCGGGGGCCGGGTCGGTCAGGTCGTCGGCGGGGACGTAGACGGCCTGGACCGAAGTGATGGAGCCCTTGCGGGTGGAGGTGATCCGCTCCTGGAGGGCGCCCATCTCGGTGGCCAGGGTGGGCTGATAGCCGACGGCGGAGGGCATACGGCCCAGCAGAGCCGACACCTCGCTGCCCGCCTGGGTGAAGCGGAAGATGTTGTCGATGAAGAGCAACACATCCTGATTCTTGACATCCCGGAAGTACTCCGCCATGGTCAGGCCCGACAGGCCCACCCGCATGCGGGCTCCCGGCGGCTCGTTCATCTGGCCGTAGACCAGGGCGGTCTTGTTGATGACGCCGCTCTCGGTCATCTCGCCGTAGAGGTCGTTGCCCTCACGGGTCCGCTCGCCGACGCCGGTGAACACCGAATAGCCGTTGTGCTCGGTGGCGATGTTGTAAATCAATTCCTGAATCAGAACGGTCTTGCCGACGCCGGCGCCGCCGAACAGGCCGATCTTGCCGCCCTTGGCGTAGGGGCAGATCAGGTCGACCACCTTGATGCCGGTCTCCAGAATCTCGGTGGTGGACTGCTGTTCCTCATAGCTGGGGGCGGGGCGGTGGATGGGCCACCAGGCCTCGGCGGCGGGGGCGGGCTTGTTGTCGATGGGCTCGCCCAGCAGGTTGAACACCCGGCCCAGGCATCCGTCGCCCACCGGCACCTTGATGGGCTCGCCGGTGTCCACGGCCTCGGTCCCGCGGACCAGGCCGTCGGTGCTGCTCATGGCAATGCAGCGGGCTACATTGTCGCCGGTCAGCTGCGCCACCTCCACCACCAGCTTCTGGCCGTGGTTGTCGATCTCGATGGCGCTGAGCAGCTCCGGCAGCTCGTTATCCTTGAACCGGATATCCAGCACGGGGCCAATGACCTGGATCACCTTGCCGATATGTTTTTCGGACATAGGCTACAACTCCTTACTCTCTTGTTTCAATGGTTACATCTCCGCGCCGCCCACGATCTCGGTGATTTCCTGGGTGATGGCGGCCTGACGGGCGCGGTTATAATACAGGTTGAGGTTTTCGATCATCTCGGACGCGTTCTTGGTGGCGGCGTCCATGGCGGTGCGGCGGGCGGCCAGCTCGCTGGCCACGCTCTCGCACAATGCGCCGTAGACGGTGCCCGCCACATACTCGGGGATGATGGCCCGGAACACTTCCTCGCAGCTGGGCTTGTACAAAATCTGGCTGCGGCGGGCCTCGGCCTTCTGTTCCTCGGTGGGCGAGATGGTCAGGGGCAGCACCTCCATCACACTGGCGGTCTGGGTCATCATGGAATCAAACCGGGTGTAACAGATTTTGACTGCGTCATACTGCCCTTCCAAAAAGCCCCGGGTGATCTGACGGGACAACTGGAAACAGTCGCCCACCGTCACATCCGCCGCCGGCAGGACCTCCTGAAAGAACAGCTCCGCCCCGTGGTGGGCGAAGTATTCCGCCGACCGCTTGCCGATGGGGAGAACCAGGGGGTTTTCCTCCTGCTCGGCGGCCAGCTTGAAGATGTTGGCGTTATAGCCGCCGGCCAGGCCCCGGTCGCCTGCGATGACGATCAGCAGGGTCCGGCCGCTGCCCTCCTTCCGCCGCAGATACCCCTTCTGGGCCCGGGGGTCGGCGGCGGCGATCTTGGTCAGGGTCTCATACAACGTCTCAAAATACGGGCGGCTGTGCTCCACCCGCTCTTTGGCACGGCGCATTTTGGAGGAGGCCACCAGCTCCATCGCTTTGGTGATCTGCATGGTGCTTTCTACGCTTTTGATGCGCAGCTTGATGTCTTTCATGGAGCTTGCCATGCGCAACACGCCTCCTTCCTTTTAATGTGCCTTGACGAAATCGCCGGTGAAGGTGGTGAGGATGGCTTTCAGCTTCTCCTCGGTATCCTTGTCCAGGCTGCCGGTGGTGCGGATGGTCTCCATCACCGCGGCGCCGTCGGCATTGTTGTCCAGATACTCGTACAGGTCCCGCTCATAGGAGGCCACGTCGGGCACCTTGACCTCGGTCAGGTAGTCGTGGATGGTGGCGTACAAAATGGCCACCTGTTTTTCCACCGGGACGGGGGCGGAACGGTTCTGCTTGAGCACCTCCACAATTCGCTCGCCCTGGGCCAGACGGGCCTTGGTGTCGGCGTCCAGGTCGGAGCCGAACTGGGCGAAGGATTGCAGCTCCCGGTACTGGGAGTAAATCAGCTTCAGGGTGCCGGCCACCTTCTTCATGGCCTTGATCTGGGCGTTGCCGCCGACACGGGAGACCGAAATGCCGGGGTTCACCGCCGGCATGACGCCGGAGTGGAACAGCTCGGTCTCCAGGAAGATCTGGCCGTCGGTGATGGAGATGACGTTGGTGGGAATGTAGGCGGACACGTCGCCCGCCTGGGTCTCAATGATGGGCAGGGCCGTCAGGCTGCCGCCGCCCTCGGCGTCGGACAGTTTGGCGGCCCGCTCCAGCAGACGGCTGTGCAGGTAGAACACGTCGCCGGGGTAGGCCTCACGTCCCGGGGGGCGCCGGATCAGCAGGGACAGGGCGCGGTAAGCCACGGCGTGCTTGGACAGGTCGTCGTAGATAATCAGGGCGTGCTTGCCCTTGCGCATGAAATATTCGCCCATGGCACAGCCGGAATAGGGGGCGATATACTGCAAAGGCGAAAGCTCGGAAGCGGTGGCCGACACCACGATGGTGTAGCCCATGGCTCCGGCCTCGGTGAGGCTCTGGACCAGGTTGGCCACGGTGGAGCGCTTCTGGCCGATGGCCACATAGATGCAGATCACGTCCTTGCCCTTCTGGTTGATGATGGTATCGGCGGCGATGGTGGTCTTGCCGGTCTGGCGGTCGCCGATGATGAGCTCACGCTGGCCCCGGCCGATGGGAATCATCGAGTCGATGGCCTTGATGCCGGTCTGAAGGGGCTCCTTGACCGGCTGGCGGTCGATGATGCCGGGGGCCGGGCTCTCGATGGGCCGGAACTCCCTGGTGTCGATGGGGCCCGCCCCGTCGATGGGCTGGCCCAGGGCGTTGACGACGCGGCCGATCAGGGCCTCGCCCACCGGCACCGACACCACTTTGCCGGTGCGCTTGACGGTGCCGCCCTCCTTGATGCCCACATCCGAACCCAGCAGGACGATGGATACCGTGTTTTCCTCCAGGTTCTGGGCCATGCCATACTCGCCGTTCTCAAACAGGAGCAGCTCGCCCGCCATGCACTTTTCCAGGCCGCTGGCGTGGGCGATGCCGTCGCCGACCATGATGACAGTGCCGATCTCGCTCTGCTCGATGACCGTCTCATAGTGCTTGATCTGGGCGCGTATGATCTTTGATATCTCCTCAGGCTTCAGTTGCATTGTTGAATGTTCACCACGCAATTCTTTGTGTTTTCAGGGTGGATGGTCTTTACAGGGTGACGGCCGCAATGCTGCTGCGCAGGCCGGACAGCCGGTTCTTGACCGTGCCGTCCAGCTCGGTGCCGTCGATGTCCAGCCGAATACCGCCCAGCACGCCGGGGTCGACCTTGCAGTGCAGGTCGATCTGCTTGCCGGTGACCGTCTCCAGCTTGTTCTGGAGCCGCCGGGCCTGGTCGCTGGTCAGGGCCACCGCCGAAACCGCCGTGGCCTCCAGAATCCCGTGGGCGGCGTTGTACCGCAGCCGGTAGGCCCGGGCGCACTCGGCCAGCTGCCGCAGCTGGCCCCGCTCGCACAGGATCTTCAAAAAGTTCAGCAGATAGATGTGGATCTCGCCCCGCAAAGCCTCATCCAGCAGCCCGCAGCGCTCTTTTTTGGGGAGGCTGGGGGTGCTGAGCAGCCGCAGGTAGTCGGGATTGTCCCGCAGCAGCCCCACGCACTCGTCCAGCTGGGCCAGGATCTCGCTGTCTGCGCGCTCCTCCGCCGCCAGGTCGTACAGGCTGCCGCCGTACATTTTTGCGAACTCGGTCATGATGCTTCACCCACATTCTGGATAAATTCGTCGATGAGGGCCTTGTGGTCGGCCTCCTTGATCTCGCGCTCCACCACTTTGGAGGCGATCTCGATGGCCATCCCGCCGATCTCGTCCTTGACTTCGTTCACAGCCTTCTTGCGCTCCTGGGCAATGTCGGCCTCCGCCTTCTGCTTCAGGGCGGCGGCCTGGGTCCGGGCCTCGTTCAGCATTTCTTCGCTGCGGGCGGCGGCCGTCTTTTGGGCCTTGGCCACAATCTGGTTGGCCTCGGCGCGGGCGTTGCGCATGTTCTGCTCGTACTCCGCCTTCATCGCCTCAGCCTCGGCGCGCAGTTTCCGCGCATCCTCAATCTGGCTGTCCGCCTTGGCCTTGCGCTCGGCGATCACCTTGCGCACCGGCTCCAGCAGCAGTTTCTTGAAGATGAAAAGCTGGATCATCAGGTTGCAGATCTGCGCTAAGAACGTCCAGCCGTCCAGCGTAATCAATGCCTCATACATCCGCGTTTCCCTCCTTTCTGTCTGTGTGTGTCAGAGAAACGCTTACTTCAGGTAGTTCATGAACATGCCGGGAGCCAGGAAGATCAGCAGCAGGCCGGTGACAAAGCCGTAAATACCGGTGGTCTCGGCCAGGGCGACGCCCAGGATCAGGGTGCTGGTGACTTCGCTCTTGCACTCGGGCTGGCGGCCCACGGCTTCACAGGCAGCGGCGGCGGCGTTGCCTTCGCCGATGCCGGGGCCGATGCCGGCGATCAGAGCGCAGCCTGCGCCGATGCCGCAGCCTGCCAGAGCGATACCACGGGCCAGAAATTGAAAGTCAGTCATAGTTGTTGTCCTCCTAAAAAGATGTGTGTGGGGGGCGGCAGCCGGCGGGGGAAACTCAGTCCTCCCCGGCGGCCTGTTTGATGAAGATGGTGGTCAGGGTGCAGAAGATGAAGGCCTGGATGCAGCCGCCGAACCAGTCGAAATACAGGCCGGTGATGGCCGGGATGCCGATCTGGAACAGCTGGATCTGGCCCAGGATGCCCGGCAGGGCGCCGAACACCACATGGCTCAGGCTGGCCAGGGCCCAGTACAGCAGGGTGGAGATAACTGTGCCGGACAGGATGTTGCCGAAGTGACGGCAGGCCATGCTGACGGGGGTGGCCAGCTCCGAGATGACGTTGATGGGCGCCATCAGGAAGATGGGGTCGAGGTACCCTTTCAGGTAGCCCAGGATGCCGCTGGCCTTGATCTTGTGGTAGGTAATCAGGATAAAGACCACCACGGCCCAGGCCAATTCGGTGTTCAGGTCAGCGGTGGGGCTCCAGAAGCCCAGCACGCTGATGAGGTTGCATCCCACGCTCAGCGCGAAGATGGCGCCCACCAGGGGGATATACTGGTTGAAGTGGAAGCCCATGTTGTCGTGGACGAACTGTTCCAGCCGTTCCACCACAAATTCGGCCACCGCCTGCCGTTTGGAGACGTGTTCCAGCTGGAGGTTGTGCCCCAGCCAGAACGCCAGCCCCGACAAAAGCGCCATCACGATCCAGGTCATCACCAGGGTCTGGGAGATGTTGAAGTCCCCCAGAACCGGGATATTGGTGTGGATGGTAAAGAGGATTTTTGCGCCGTTTAGTTCCATGGTTTACGTTTCACCCCCTTTGGCGCCGGGGTCGCCCGCGGGGACCTCCGCCTCGTCGGGGTCTTCCACCGAGACCTCCGGCTGCGGGCGGGGCTTTGCGGGCTGATATTTGCCGGTTATTTGCAGGTAATAAATGGTGACACGCGGGAAAAACAGCGGCAGCACGCTGGCGAAGGGCTGAAACCAGGGCGACGCGATGGCGATGACCACCCACACCGCCTGGATCAGCATCCGAACGTTGTAGGAAACCTTGAGCATCATTTTGCGGCGATCTTCGTCCTTCTCGTCCACGACTTTCTGGACCATCAGGCAGATGCCGGCAAAATTGCCCACTGCCACCGCTGCGCCGATCAGGCCGCCCAGCACCACCGTGCTGTCGAAGGGGACCCAGTTCACCACATGGAATGCTGCGAACAGCACCCACATGGCGGCGGTGCAGATGGCGGTGCCGCCCGCAATCCGGGCCAGCTCCTTTTTGGATTCAGGCTGCAGTTTCATAGATGCAGACCTCCTGTCAAGATGATTGGGACCGCGCCGGCTTTTTATTCGTGGGTGTTGAAGCCCACCCGGCCGCCGTCCTCTTTTTTGGCGCGGCGCAGCCGCCCCTTGGCGAACTGCCAGAAATTCTGTCCGCCGGCCGCCAGACCCAGCAAAACCGCCGGCAGGTACAGCCACATGGGCCATCCCCACCGGTTCACCGCCCACCAGCAGCCCCCCAGGCACAGCACCAGCGGCAGCAGCATGACCAGCCCCAGCTGGGTCAGCCAGACCAGATCTTCCAGCACTTTGTACAGACCTTTCAACCGCGCTTCTCCTCTCCCGGCCCCGCCTCTGGCATATGGATACCAGGCGGAGCATCTCATCCAGAGTATAAACCAAAGCGCTCAAAAATGCAACCTCTTTCCGCCCAAAATGTAGTAAAGAGTCACAGTTTTTTTACACATTCGGCGGATACC
>CALWZL010000051.1 GCA_944385995.1 uncultured Faecalibacterium sp. | reverse complement strand
TGAAAGCCCTCCTCGGCCTCCACCAGGAATACTAACTTACTTTTCTGGAAGAAAAGTAAGCAAAAGACTTTTCAACTTGTACCGGGCAACTGCTCCTGCTCACGTTTCGTCCAGCCGGCGGTTTAGCCCCGTGCATCTTAGTCGGCGTTTGCCCTGCGGGCGAATGCCCGGAGACGTTTCGTCTCACCCGATCTAAAATCCCATCCCTGCTCCTGATTTTGGAGCGGGGATTTTCTTATTTATGATCTAAACCCTCCGGGTTGCGGTGCCCTGTTTTTGCTGCGCGGGACGGGGCCCGCTTGCAAAAATCAGACCGCTGCCCCTGCTCCGCTTCGGCTGTTTCTGCCGCAGGCAGCGCCTCAGCTGCGCAGCCCGCCGCCCATAGCGGTACCCCTACGGCCTGCGGCGGTCCTTGCCTTGATCTGCTTTGTTGAAACTGTCAGGTACACAGAAACTTGTACCTAGAAGGAGCAGCTAATGGGAAAATCCCCCCGAAGGGGGGATGCCGCGCAGCGGCAGGGGGGACACAGATAAAAGGGTGGAGGGTGGGTTTAGATCAAAAATGAAAACAAACAAAAGCCCTTGTTCCTTTGGGAACAGGGCTTTTGCTTTCCCCCCAACTGTGCTACAATAAAGCAATCACACAACAGAAAGGGGCCTTGACCATGTCTATGGCGGCAAGCCGGACCATCCCGCTGGACCGGCCGGAACAGATTGACCTCGCCCAGGCGGCGCGGTATTTGGGAGCCCGGGGAGAGCCCGACCCCGCCACCCTGGCTTTGCTGGAGCGGTGCGCTTCGCCCCTGCTGGCTGCGGCAGAGCCCCGGGCGGTCTATCTGCGGGCGGAACGGGGACAGCTGGAAGCCCTGTGGCAGGGGGTGGATATCCAGCGGCATCTGGCCGGCTGCCCGGAAGCGGTCCTGATGGCCATGACCCTGGGACCTGGGGTGGACGCCCAGATTCGCCGGGCCGGCATCGGGGACGTAGCCGCCCAGGCTGCCACCGATGCTTTGGCCAGCACCCTGGCGGAACAGGTCTGCGACCAGGCCGAAGCAAAACTCCGGGCCCTGGCCCAGGGGGAAGGGCTGTATCTGACCGGGCGCTATTCGCCGGGGTATGGGGATTGGCCCATCCAGGTCCAGCCCCGGATTGCGGCCCTGCTGGACAGCGCCAGGCGGATTGGACTGTATGTCACCGATACCTTTTTGATGCTGCCGCGCAAGAGCGTGACGGCGGTGCTGGGGCTCAGCGATGTCCCGGTCACCGGCAAGCGGGCGGGCTGTGCCCACTGTGCCCTGCGCGAGAAGTGCGAATACCGAAAGAGAGGCGTAACCTGTGAGAGCTGAACAACTTTTTTCCTCCCGCAGCACCATCCTGCTGGATGGCGCCATGGGGACCATGCTGCAGGCGGCGGGCCTGCCCCTGGGGGCAAAACCCGAGGCCCTGAACATCGAAAATCCCGCCCTGATCGAATCCATCCACGCCCGGTACGCCGCGGCGGGCAGTCATATTGTGATGGCCAATACCTTTGGAGCGTCGGCCCATAAGCTGGCGGGTACGCCCTACACGGTGGACCAGGTGGTGGAGGCCGGCATTGGCTGCGCCCGGCGGGCCGCGGCCCCCTATGGCGCCCTGGTGGCCCTGGATGTGGGACCGCTGGGGGAATTGCTGGAGCCGGCCGGCACCCTGCCCTTTGAGGAGGCGGTGGCCGACTTTGCCGAAATCATCCGGGCCGGCGCCCAGGCCGGGGCCGACCTGATTTTGCTGGAGACCTTCACCGATCTGTACGAGCTGAAAGCCGCCCTGCTGGCCTGCAAGGAAAACTGCGGCCTGCCGGTGATGGCCAGTATGAGCTTTGAGGCCAACGGCCGGACCTTCACCGGGTGTACGGTGGGCAGCTTTGCGGCCACCGCCCAGGGCCTGGGGGCCGATGCCCTGGGCATCAACTGCAGCCTCGGACCCAAGGAGATTTATCCCATGGCAAAGGCCCTCTGTGAGGCGGTGCCGGGGGACTATCCGGTCTTTGTCAAGCCCAACGCCGGCCTCCCCCGGGCCGACGGAAGCGGCTACGATATCACCCCCCAGCTCTTTGCCATGCAGCTGAAACCCTATCGGGAACTGGGTCTGTTTGCGGCGGGCGGATGCTGCGGCACCACTCCCGATTTCATCCGGGCCCTTCACAGTGTCTTTGACGGCTGCAAGGTGGGCCGCCCGGCCCATCCCATGCCGTCGGTTCTCTGCACGCCGGTTCAGTGCGTCCAGGTGGACGGAATCACGGTGGTGGGAGAGCGGATCAACCCCACCGGCAAAAAGCGGTTCCAACAGGCGGTCCGGGAAGGAGATATGGATTACATCCTGGCCCAGGGCATCAGCCAGGCCGACAGCGGCGCCGCGGTGCTGGATGTCAATGTGGGCGTCCCCGGGGTGGACGAACCCGCCGCCATGGAGAAAATTGTCAAGGCCCTCCAGAGCGTGGTATCGCTGCCCCTCCAGCTGGACTCCTCCAACGCCGAGGCCCTGGCCCGGGGTCTGCGGGCCTACAACGGCAAACCCATTGTCAACTCGGTCAACGGAGAACAGGCGGTGCTGGATCGCCTGCTCCCGCTCTGCAAGAAATACGGCGCCGCAGTGGTGGGCCTGACCATGGACGAGCAGGGCATCCCCAAGACCGCCGCCCAGCGGCTGGCCATTGCCGCCCATATCCGGGATGAGGCCCTGGCCGCCGGGATTCCCCTGGAGGACATCTATATTGACTGCCTGACCCTCACCGCCAGCGCCCAGCAGGACGATGTCATGACCACCCTGGAAGCCCTTCATGCCTGCAAGGAGACCCTGGGGGTGCGGACGGTGCTGGGGGTGTCCAATATCAGCTTCGGCCTGCCCTGCCGCCCCTACCTGAACACCGCCTTTTTGACCATGGCCATGTATGCCGGCCTGGATTTGGCCATCATGAACCCGGCCAGCGAAGAAATGATGGGAGCGGTTTACGCATACAATGTTCTGTCAGGCCGGGACCGGCAGAGCGGGCAGTACATCGCCCGGTATGCCGGCCGGTCGATGCCTTCGGCGGCACCCCAGCCGGTGCAGCAGAGCAGCGGCGGAACAGCGGCCGGCGAGAGCGCCGGAGCCAGCGGACCCTATGCCGCCTTGATGCGGGCGGTGGAACAGGGCCTCAAGGGCGAGGCCGCCGCCGCCACCCGGGATCTGCTGGCAGATCATCCGCCCCTGGATCTGGTGGACAACGCCCTGATTCCCGCTCTGGATGTGGTGGGGGCAGGCTATGAGAAGGGAACTTTGTTCCTGCCCCAGCTGCTCCAGTCGGCCAGTGCCGCCCAAGCGGCTTTTGAGGAGATCAAGGCCGCCGTCGCCAGACAGGGCCGCCCCGGGGAGAGCAAGGGCAAAATCGTCCTGGCCACCGTCAAGGGGGATGTCCACGACATCGGGAAAAACATTGTCAAGGTGATTTTGGAGAATTACGGCTTTGACGTGCTGGACCTGGGCCGGGATGTCCCGGTGGAGACGGTGGTGGAGGCGGTGCGCCAGAGCGGCGCAAAGCTGGTGGGCCTGTCGGCCCTGATGACCACCACCCTCAAGAGCATGGCCGAGACCATCGAGGCGCTGCACGCCGCCAGGCTGGACTGCAAGATTATGGTGGGCGGCGCAGTGCTGACCGAGAGCTATGCCATGCAGATCGGCGCCGACTGGTACGCCAAGGACGCCAAGCGTTCGGCGGATATTGCCAAGGCGTTCTACCAGGTGCAGTAAGGTACTGCGCCCGGCGGACAGATGTTTGCAAATCGTTCAAAAAGAACACAAAAAGCTGCCACAAATTGGCTGTATACTAAAAGTGCAGTCGGGGAGGAGAACAGACCTCCTCGTCAAGTGGAATCAACTCCCTTTTCAGGTCCCCCAGACCTCTCCGCATTCCCGCCCCGTCGGGCAGGGAATGGCGGCTCCGACATCCTACTGTTCCCCCGCCCATGCCAGGCAACCGCCGGGCGGCGGACAGACTACCTACTCTCTCCTGCCTGCGGGCGGAGTTTTGATACAGGACAGCACCGGTCATTTTTTCGCGGTGCTGTCTCTTTTTTTGCAAAAAAATGCGCCCTGCCGGGAGGCGGGGCGGATGGGCGGCGGTCAGATGATGTAATCATCGCCGGCCTGGGCGGGCTTGGCCAGATCGGCCAGGGTGATTTTGTCCAGATAGTCGCGGATGACCTCGTTCAGGCCCCGCCACATCTCATAGGTGCGGCACTCGGACAACCTTTCGCAGGCGGCGGCGCCTGGTTCCAGACAGGTGACCGGGGCCAGATTCCCCTCGGTCAAAAGCAGGATATCGCTGATCCGGTATTGGTCTACCGGGCGGGTCAGACGGTAGCCGCCGCCCTTGCCCCGCAGTCCCTGCAGCAGGCCGTTCTGGACCAGGGATTTCAGGATGTTTTCCAGGTATTTTTCCGAGATACCCTGCCGGGCGGCGATTTCCTTGAGGGGCATGTATTTGTCTGACTGATGTTCGGCCAGGTCAATCATGACCCGCAGCGCATACCGCCCCTTTGTCGAAACGATCATATCTCATCTGCTCCTGTTCTAGGCTGTGCGTGGCAGAGCCTTTTTAACCTATTATACGACGGGGTAAGTGACTTTTCAACTGTGCCGCGGGAAAATGTTGACAAAATACACCGGTCCAGTTATAATGCCCTTAAACCAACTGGTTGAATCGGAAAACCATCCCACGAGGAGGAAACGACATGAGCAATATTTATACAGCTGCTGACCAGCTGATCGGGCACACCCCCCTGCTGGAGCTGACCCATATTGAAAAGAGAGAGAGCCTGGAGGCCCGGATCCTGGCAAAACTGGAAGCCTTCAACCCGGGCGGATCGGTCAAGGACCGCGTCGCAAAGGCGATGCTGGACAATGCCGAGGCGAAAGGCCAGCTGAAGCCGGGGGCGGTCATCATTGAGCCCACTTCTGGCAATACCGGCATTGGTCTGGCCAGCGTGGCGGCGGCCCGGGGCTATCGGGTCATCATCGTGATGCCCGAGACCATGAGTGTGGAGCGCCGGCTCCTGATGAAGGCGTTCGGCGCTGAACTGGTCCTGACCGAGGGCAGCAAGGGGATGAGCGGCGCCATTGCCCGTGCCAACGAGCTGGCGGCCGAAATTCCGGGGTCTTTCATCCCGGGACAGTTTGACAACCCGGCCAACCCTGCCGCCCACGAGGCCACCACAGGCCCCGAAATCTGGGCGGATACCGACGGCAAAGTGGATATTTTTGTGGCGGGCATCGGCACCGGCGGCACCATCACCGGCGTCGGCCGGTTCCTCAAGAGCCAGAACCCGGACATTCAGATTGTGGGCGTTGAGCCGGCCACCTCTGCGGTGCTGAGCGGCAAGAATCCCGGCCCCCATGGGCTCCAGGGTCTGGGTGCAGGCTTTGTGCCGGCGGTCCTGGATACCTCCATCTATGACGAGATCATGCCGGTGACCGACGATGCAGCCTACAGCGCCGGCCGGCGTCTGGGCCGTGAGGAAGGCGTTCTGGCGGGCATTTCCTCCGGCGCGGCCCTCTGGGCAGCGGTCCAGCTGGCGCGCCGCCCCGAGAACAAGGGCAAGACCATTGTCACCCTCTTCCCCGATACCGGCGACCGCTACCTGTCCACCAAAATGTTCTCCGAATAACTGCTGTCCCCACACGCTGCATCCTGCCCCGCTCTTGGCCGCCGTTCGGGCCTGCGGCCCGGTGTGATGCAAAGCGTCAGATCAGCTGTCATCTCAAAAATCCCCGCTCCTGCTGGAGCGGGGATTTTTTACTTTCTCCGGCCCTGCGGGCCACCTCACGCAGAAAGGCCTCCTCCTTGAGGGGGCTGTCACCGAAGGTGACGGGGGGAGTTTTGTCCGACTCGCAGGCGCTCCCGGCCGTTCTCTTAGGAAGGAAGAATTTTACATCGAATGGGTGGAAAAGACCGGCTCATCCTCCCACAGCACCGGCTGCCCGGCCGCCAGCGTCTTGGGCAGATCCAGCAGCCGCTGGTTGGCGCTGCCCCGAAAACGGAGAGAAATATCGTACTGTGCCTGTACAAAAGGTCCGTCCACCAGCACGTCGATCAGGGCCAGCAGCTGGTCGGTGACCTCGCACCGGCAGCGGGACGGCTCCTGCCCCAGAAGCTGTTCCAGGGTGTAGCCCGAATAGCACCACACCGTCTTTTTGGGATAGAGGGCCTTGAAATTGCGGACAAAGGGCAGCAGTTCCCGCTGGTTGGCCGGCTCCATCGGCTCGCCGCCCAACAGGGACAGCCCTGCAATGTAGTCGGGCTGGCAGGAGGCAAAAATCTGATTCCGCACCTCTTTGGTGAAGGGAGAGCCATAGCCAAAATCCCAGGCGACTTCGTTGAAGCAGCCGGGGCAATGATGGGTGCAGCCCGAGACAAAGAGGCTGGTCCGCACCCCCGGCCCGTTGGAAATATCATAGTATTTGATGTTGGCGTAATTCATAAGGATTCCTCCTTGCTGCGGCCTCCGGCCGCACAGTAATAAAAGCGGTAAATAAGAATGACTTTGTTTGTGCCGGAATTGCTTGTATATTAGTTAACAAAGGTGTGCGCAATGGAGAGACAGCTTTCCGTATAGTTGAAACGAAAAATATCGTCAGAACCGATGTAAAGTTGTATGTGACGCCGAATTCTGTGATTGTTCACAAAAAGTGTTGAATTTCTTGTGCAAGGTGAATATAATACGGGCAAGGACGCAGATAGAGGGCGTCCTGAAGAGACCGGCATCAAGGGGCCGGGAATAACTGCCCCGCTTGGTCAAAAACGGAGGCTGGAGGGCCGGAGCTTTAAGGCAGGCAATCCAGCACCATGAAAAGGAGATATGTACTATGAAATATATTGAGATGATCGTTTCTTACTTCAGCGACATGGCTGCTCTGCAGAGCCGGATGGAAGACGCATGCGTCGACCGCTGGGGCTTCTGCCTGAACTAAGCGGCCATCGCATCCCCAAAACAGGAATGTTCCAAAAACCCGAGAAAGGAAGGACCCTTTATGATCGAACGAGTAAGAGTGCAGAACATTGACCAGATCAACAAGATCGCGTATATTGCCAGCGCACTGAACAGCGACGTGGGCATTCATGATGCCAACGGCCAGATCGCCGATGCAAAGAGTCTTCTCGGGCTGCTTCGGCTGGACTATAGCCGCCCCGTCGAGGTCGTCTCGGAAAATGCTCGTGCCCTGCGCGCCTGTGTGCGTGCCTGTGCGGTCTGAGAATCTGCCGGAATGAAGTGAACAACGCAGGGTCAACCCTGCAGGCCCCATAAAAAGCCCCCGCCGGAATCGCTCCGGCGGGGGCTTTGTCGTGCGCTGGGCACGTGCAGAGGGGAACCGGGGGCCAGGTGTCGGAGAGAGGCTGACCTTGGGTTCCCCGCCCCGGGCCGCGGTGGTTCAAGTCGCGTCTCGCACAGGGGGAAGCACGGGGGACAGAGCGGCCGCCCGCCGCCGCAGGGCATAAAAATCCCCGCCGGGGGAGGAAGACCCGACGGGGATCTTGTCAGAGGTGAAGCACCCGGTCCCGGATCTCCTGGGTACGGCCCTGATTCCAGAACTGTGTTCCGATATAGCCGCAGGTGCGGCGGGCGACGTTCAGCTTGCTCTGGTCACGGTTGCCGCACTTGGGGCATTCCCAGACCAGTTTGCCGTCGTCCTCGACGATTTGAATCTCGCCGTCGTAGCCGCAGCACTGGCAGTAATCGGACTTGGTGTTCAGCTCCGCATACATAATGTTGTCGTAAATGAACTGGAGCACACTCATGACGGCCTCGAGGTTATCCTGCATGTTGGGGACCTCGATGTAGCTGATGGCGCCGCCGGGGGACAGCTCCTGGAACTCGCTCTCAAACTTGAGCTTGGTGAAGGCATCGATGTGTTCCGACACATGGACGTGATAGCTGTTGGTGATATAGTTCTTGTCGGTGATGCCGGGGATGATGCCGAACCGTTTCTGGAGGCAGCTGGCGAACTTATAGGTGGTGGACTCCAGCGGGGTGCCGTAGAGGGAGTAATCCATGTTCTCGGCCTGCTTCCAGGCTTTGCAGCAGTCGTTCATGTGCTGCATGACGCTGAGGGCAAAGGGCTTTGCCTCGGCGTCGGTGTGGCTCTTGCCGGTCATATACTTGACGCACTCATACAGGCCGGCATAGCCCAGGCTGATGGTGGAATAGCCGCCATACAGCAGTTTGTCGATCTTCTCACCCTTCTTGAGGCGGGCCAGCGCGCCGTACTGCCAAAGAATGGGGGCGGCATCGCTCAGGGTGCCCACCAGACGCTCGTGGCGGGCCTGCAAAGCCCGGTGGCACAGGTCCAGACGCTCGTCGAAGATCTTCCAGAACTGGTCGAAATTGCCGCCCGAACTCAGGGCCACATCCACCAGATTGATGGTGACCACGCCCTGGTTGAACCGGCCGTAGTATTTGGGCTTGTTGGTCTCAGGGTCCACATAGGGGGTGAGGAAGCTGCGGCAGCCCATGCAGGTGTAGCAGTGGCCCTCGCCGTTCTTGTCGACCTTCAGTTCCAGCATCTTCTTTTCCGAGATGTAGTCGGGCACCATCCGCTTGGCGGTGCACTTGGCGGCCAGCTCGGTCAGATAGTAATAGGGGGAGCCGGGGCGGATGTTGTCCTCCTCCAGCACATAAATCAGTTTGGGGAAGGCGGGCGTGATCCAGACGCCGGCCTCGTTCTTGACGCCCTGGTAGCGCTGCCGGATGGTCTCCTCAATGATGATGGCCAGATCGGCCTTTTCCTGGGGATTCCGGGCCTCGCCCAGATACATAAAGACGGTGATGAAGGGGGCCTGGCCGTTGGTGGTCATCAGGGTGACCACCTGATACTGAATGGTCTGGACGCCGCGGTTGATCTCGGCCCGCAGCCGCTTTTCCACGATCTCCTTCTTCCGTTCCTCAGAGACCGGCAGGCCCTCCATCTCGCTCTCCACTTCGGCGGCGATCTTTTTGCGGGAGACATCCACAAAGGGGGCCAGATGGGTCAGGCTGATGCTCTGGCCGCCGTACTGGTTGGAAGCCACCTGGGCGATGATCTGGGTGGCAATATTACAGGCAGTAGAAAAGCTGTGAGGCTTCTCGATGAAGGTGCCCGAAATCACGGTGCCGTTCTGGAGCATGTCATCCAGGTTGACCAGGTCGCAGTTGTGCATGTGCTGGGCGAAATAGTCGGCGTCGTGGAAGTGGATCAGACCCTCCTGGTGTGCCTTGACGATATCGGGGGGCAGCAGCAGACGGGCGGTCAGGTCCTTGGAAATCTCACCGGCCATGTAGTCGCGCTGGACGCTGTTGACGGTGGGGTTCTTGTTGGAGTTCTCCTGCTTGACTTCCTCGTTGTTGCACTCGATGAGGCTGAGGATGCGCTCGTCGGTGGTGTTGGTCTGCCGCTTGAGGTTCTGCACATAGCGGTAGGTGATATAGTGACGGGCCACATCGTGGGCTTTGACATCCATCAGCTCGTTCTCTACCAGGTCCTGCACTTCTTCCACGCTGATGGCGCGGCTCAGCTTCTGGCAGCGGTCGGTGACGGCCGCGGCGATGTCGGTGATCTGTTCCCGGCTCAGCCGGACCTTTTCGTCCACCGACTGATTGGCCTTGGAGACAGCCACAATGATCTTGGTAATATCGAAGGGCACTTCGGTGCCGTTTCTCTTGATGATCTTCATGCGATTCCTCCTCCTTTGCTCGCTCGCGACAGCAAAGATACGGCAGACGACCGCACCGCAGCTGCCTTCTCTATCATGAGGATAAGGGTTGCAGTTCTGACGGACAGCCGCCCGATAGCCTCCCCCTATTATATAGGAAGAAGGGCTCCGCGGGCGGCTCATCTGCGCAGTCTTCCGCGCGTGTGCAAGACTATGATACCATTATTTAGTGGCAAGTCAAGGACTTTAACACAAGATTTAGTGTTTTTGGACGTTTGACCAAAAAAGCCACAGCTTTTTGGGGAGGAATCATAGACCCCAAAAAAGCTGTAAAAAACTTGAAAAAAGGGCTTGACAGAAGTCGGACTTTGTAGTATTATACTCAGGCGCCCCGCGGAACGGACTTCC
>CALWZL010000050.1 GCA_944385995.1 uncultured Faecalibacterium sp. | reverse complement strand
GTGACCTCGATGCCCATCTTGGCCATGGTGACCGAGATCAGGTTGAAGGTGCCGCCGTAGATGGTGGAGGAGGAGACAATGTGGTCGCCGCACTGGCAGATGTTGAACAGGGCGAAGAAGTTGGCCGACTGGCCGCTGGAAGTCAGCATGGCCGCGGTACCGCCCTCCAGGGCCGCGATCTTCCGTGCGACGGCGTCGCAGGTGGGGTTCTGGAGACGGGAATAGAAGTAGCCGTCAGCCTCGAGGTCGAACAGCTTGCCCATATCCTCGCTGGTGTTGTACTTAAAGGTGGTGGACTGGATGATGGGAATCTGGCGGGGCTCGCCGTTGCCCGGCGTGTAGCCGCCCTGGACGCAGATGGTATCGCGGTTCATGGCAGAAAACTCCTTTCACAAATGGCTGGGGATGATTATTTGCGCAGGCGCTTGTCGCTGTGGTTGGACAGGGCAGTGCCGATGGTCTGGAACAGCTGCACCAGGACGATCAGCAAAATGACGGCCACCAGCATGATGTCGGCCTGATAGCGGTAATAGCCGTAGGAGATGGCGATCTTGCCCAGGCCGCCGCCGCCGATGGCGCCGGACATGGCCGAATAGCCCAGGATGGTGGTGAGGGCGGTGGTCATGCTGGAGATCAGGCTGGGCAGGCTCTCGGGGATCATGACCTTGGTGATGATCTGGAAGGGGGTGGCGCCCATGCTCTGGGCGGCCTCAATGACGCCGGCATCCAGTTCCCGGAGACTGGTCTCCACCAGACGGGCCACAAAGGGGAAGGAAGCCACCACCAGCGGAACGATGGTGGCGTTGGTGCCCACGGTGGTGCCGATGATGAGCCGGGACAGGGGGAACACGCAGATCATCAGAATCAGGAAGGGGATGCTGCGCAGGATGTTGATGACAACATTCAGAGCGTGCATCAGCCAGCCGGGCAGGGGGAGTACCCCGTCCTTGTCGCCGGCCACCAGCAGAACGCCCAGAGGCAGGCCCAGCACCAGGGCAAAGGCGGTGGAGAGCACCGTAATATAAAAGGTCTCCCAGACCGCAAATGCAAAATCTTGTACCGTCACAGGCCGGTCACCTCCTCTACTGTCACGCCGGGCTGCGCCTTGATGTAGCTGACGGCCTGGCGGGCCTGGTCTACGTCGCGGGGCAGGCGGAGCATCATACTGCCGAAGCACTGGTCGTTGAGATCGCGGGTGTCAGCGCTGAGGACGCTGACCAGAATGCCGGTCTCGGCGGCCAGGCTGGCCACCAGGGGCTTGGAGGTGGAAGAGCCGTTGAAGGTCAGGCGGATGACATGGTCATCCGGCGCGAAGGAGGCCAGCTCCCGGGAGGTCTTGCCGCCGCCGGGGGCCACCAGACGGCGGGCCGCCGCAGTCTTGGGCCGGGCGAAGATCTCCTGGACGGTGCCTTCTTCCACCACATGGCCCCCGTCCAGAATGGCCACCCGGTCACAGATGGCCTCCACCACGCTCATCTGATGGGTGATGACCACCACCGTGATCCCCAGTTTCTGGTTGATCTCCCGGATCAGGGAGAGGATAGCCCGGGTGGTGTCGGGGTCCAGGGCGCTGGTGGCCTCGTCGCAGAGCAGAACTTTGGGATTGGTGGCCAGGGCGCGGGCAATGGCTACGCGCTGGCGCTGGCCGCCGGACAACTGGGCCGGATAGGCCTCGGCCTTGTCGGGCAGGCCCACCGTCTGCATCAGCTCCCGGGCCCGCTTCTCGGCGTCGACCTTTTTGACGCCGGCCAGCTCCATGGGGAAGCAGACGTTCTTCAGGCAGCTGCGCTGCATCAGCAGGTTGAACTGCTGGAAGATCATGGCGATCTCTCGCCGGCGGGCCCGCAGGTCAGCGGGGGAGAGGGTCTCCATCGCGGTGCCGTCGATGACCACCGAGCCGGAGGTGGGACGCTCCAGCAGGTTGATGCACCGCACCAGGGTGCTCTTGCCGGCGCCCGACATGCCGATGATGCCGTAGATCATCCCGTCGGGAATGGTTAAATTGATGTCCTGCAGGGCCTCGACGGCGCCGTCCTTCATCTGGAAGGTCTTGGACAGATGTTTGATCTCAATCACAGCGGATGCTCCTTTTGTGCCTGTCAGGCCTGGATGGGGTCAAGGCTGGTCTGCTTGCCGCCGTAGATGCCCATGGGCTCCACGTGGATGCCGGCCACCGTCACCAGGTGGGTGCCGTTCTGCTCGTTGAAGTCGTCCAGGTAGGGCTGATGCTGGAAGTAGTTGGTGTCGACGGTGCCATCCTCCACGATGTTGTTGGGAATGATGTAGTCGTCATACTCCTGGATGTCCAGGGTGATGCCCTTGGCCTCCAGAATGGGGACGCAGACCTCCAGCACCTCGCAGTGGGGGGCGGGGGTGGCGGCGCAGCTGACGGTCTGGCCGTTCAGGGCGTCATAGTCAATGGTGGGATCGTAGCCGTCGGTGGGATTCTCCACAACAGACACCACGGCGCCGCCGTACTGCTCCAGCATGAAATCCTTGACCTGCTGGCTCTCCAGGGCAGCGGCCAGGGCCTTGATGAGGGGATTCTCCTCGTTGCCCTCCTTGCAGACCAGGACGTTGACATAGTTGGAAGTGCCGTCCTCCATGGCCAGAGCCTGGGTCATGGGGTCCAGACCGGCGGCGATGGCGTAGTTGGAGTTGATGACGGCGTAGTCCTCATCCTGCAGGACGTTGGGAACCTGGGCGGCCTCCACCTCGTCGATGACGATGTTGTGGGGGTTCTCGTCGATGTCGTTCTTGGTGGCGGTGATGCCGGCGCCCTCCTTCAGGGTGAAGAAGCCGTTCTTCTCCAGCAGCTGAAGGGCACGGGCCTCATTGGTGGTGTCGTTGGGCACAGCCACATGGAGCTGAGCGGAACTGCCGGTGCCGGAAGAGCAGGCGGCCAGGGCGGCGGCTGCGGCGGCAGCACCGGTAACTTTCAGGAAATTGCGGCGCGAAATCTTGGTCATAATGTTAACCCTCTTTTTACTTGTTGTGTGTAATGCTGTTTTCTTCGTGTGTACGGAAAAATAAAAACTCCCGTCCCTACAGGTTTTCAAAACCTGCAAGGACGGGAGCAGAATACTTCCGTGGTACCACCTTGTTTTACCGGTCCCTTGCGGGGCGCGGCCTCGATGCTGCGGCGGAATATCCGCGTACAGCCGGACGCTGTAACGGGCGCACCCGTCGCAGGCTTGGTGCTCTTGCTCCTCGCCCGCGCGGCTCCGAGACCATTTTCGGCTCCCTGTTCCCCGCCTGCTTCCACCGTCCAGGCTCTCTGGAAGGGGTCAATGCGAGAGCTTACTCTTCTCTTCACAGCCAATTTGATGATATCGTTTTTATTGTATCCGCCGGGGGACATTTTGTCAACAGGCAAAGCAAATCTTTTTTGCTTGAGAAGTGCCGGCCTTCGTGGTAAAGTATAGGGTGATACCGGGGCCGGTGCCCCTTTGACAGGAGGAACGTATGGCGGAGAAGATCCGGCTTTACCCCGACGGCGAGGAACGCCGGCGGATTATGGATTTCATCATGGCGGCGGGGCAGACCCTGCTGGAAAACGGGGCGGAGGTGTTCCGGGCGGAACAGACCATGCAGATCATGGCCAACAGCCTGCATCTGCGGGAATTTCACGTCTATGTGCTGACCAACGGCATTTTTGCCAGCGCCGGCACCGCCGAGATCAGCGAGGTGCGGAATGTGCCCGAGCGCACCATCCATCTGGGCCGGGTGGCGGCGGTCAACGAATTGTCCCGGGAGATCGCAGCTGGTCAGGTGGACCTGGAACAGGCCGAACAGCAGCTGGTGGCCGCCCAGCGGATTCCGTTCCCCGGTCTGCCGGCCCAGATTCTCAGCGGGGCGGTGGGTTCGGCTGCCTTTGCCATGATGTTCGGCGGCAGCCTGTTGGAAGCCGTCGCCGCTGCCGCTGCGGGAGGCACCGTCAACCTGTACCTGTGGCTGTGCAGCCGGCTGCCGGCCCTCTTTCAAAAGCTGACCGGCGCGGCCCTGATTACCCTGGTCTGCATTCTGGTCTGCGGCCTTTTGGGGGCCAGCGTCAACCATGCCGTCATCGGCGCTTTGATGATCCTGACCCCTGGCGTCGCCTTTACCATGTCCATCCGGGACTTTGTGAAGGGGGATTATCTGTCCGGCACCATCCGGCTGATCGATGCGGTCCTGGTGGCGGCCTGCCTGGCCTGCGGCACCGGTCTTGTGCTGCGGGCCCACACCCTGCTGACGGGGGTGACAGTGGCATGACAGGGACACAACTTTTTGATCTGCTGCGGCAATTTCTATTGGGCGGCATCGGCACCCTCTGCTTCGGGATTCTCTTCGGGATTCCCCGCAAATGTTACCTGGCCTGTGCCGCCACCGGCGCGGTGGGCTGGCTGACCTATGAACTGGCGGTTATGATGGGGATCGGCGCCGTCACCGCCAATCTGCTGGCGGCCATCCCGCTGACTCTGCTGGCCCGGATTTTTGCCGTCACCCTCAAGGCCCCTGTGACGGTGTTTCTGCTGTGCGGCATCTTCCCGCTGGTGCCCGGCGCCGGCATTTATTACACCGCCTATTATTTCATCCAGAACGACAATTTGCAGATGGCCGCCAGCGCCGCCGACACCGTCAAGATTGCGGCCGCTCTGGCCATCGGCATTTCGGTGATGCTGGGCCTGCCTTTCCCCAAACCCAGGCACGCCCCGCCCGAGAAGAAAAAGTAAAAATATTTTGATTGTTTTCAAGCGGAAAGCCGGCAGCCCATCGACTGCCGGCTTTTGCGGTCTTATCTTCTCTTTTTGGCGGGGGACTTTTTGCGGACCGAATAGCCGAAGGTGCCGAGCCGCCTGCCCAGGGCGCGGTATTCGCCGTGACTGTAGGCGATGAGGCCGGCTTTGTCCAGCCGGAGCTTCCCCTCGCTGTCCAGCAGGCTTTCGTCCACGCAGCAGCCCACCACCTCGGCCAGGAACAGTTCGTGACTGCCCAGGGGGATGGTCTGGGTGACGCGGCACTCCAGGTTGACGGGACTTTCCTCCAGGATGGGGCAGCCGGTCAGAACCGACCCCGCCGAGGCATGGAGGCCCAGGGCGGCAAACTTGTCCACGTCCCGGCCGCTCTTGACGCCGCACCAGTCCACCGCCCGGACCAGGGCCTCGGTGGGAAGGTTGACGGCAAATTGCCCGCTCTCCTTGATGAGGCCGTAGCTGTAGCGCTCGGGCCGGATGCTGATGGACACCATGGCGGGCTTGGTGCAGATGGTGCCGGCCCAGCCGATGGTGATGAGGTTGGGTTTCTCCAGGCTGCCGCAGGAAACCAGGACCGGCGGCACCGGGTTCAGGAGGGTGGACCCTCTCCAGCTCTGTTTGGTCATCCGTGATACTTCCTTTCATAGGGGGCCCAGGTCCGCTCGCTGATGATGTAGCGGGGCCGGGCTTTGGTTTCCATATAGATTTTGCCGATATATTCGCCGATGACGCCCAGACAGACCAGCTGAATGCCGCCCATCAGGCAGACAATGCAGACGGTGCTGGCCCAGCCGGCCACCGTGCTGCCCATCATGCCCAGGACCACCGCCCAGATCACCCCGATGAAGCTGATGAGGCTGAACAGCAGTCCCACCCCGGTAATCAGCCGGATGGGCTTGTTGGACAGGCTGGTGATGCCGTCGAAAGCCAGGCTCAGCATCTTGGACAGGGGATAGTGGCTCTCGCCGGCCAGGCGCTCGTGGCGCTCGTAGGAGACAATGGCACTGGGAAAGCCCACCAGGGGCACCATGCCCCGCAGGAAGATATTCACCTCGTGGTAGTCGGCAAAGCTCTCCAGCACCCGGGCGCTGATGAGGCGGTAGTCGGCATGGTTAAAGACAATGTCCGCCCCCAGCAGGTTCATCAGATGGTAGAACCCCTCGGCGGTGAACCGCTTGAAAAAGGTGTCGGTGTCCCGGCGGCTCCGCACCCCGTAGACCACCTCGGCCCCGTCCAGATACTTGCGGACCATCTCGTCCATGGCGTTGATGTCGTCCTGTCCGTCGCAGTCGATGGAGATGGTGACATCACATTTGTCCTTGGCTTCCATCAGTCCGGCCAGGACGGCGTTTTGATGGCCGCGGTTGCGGCTCTGGCTGATGCCGATCAAGTGCTCGTCCTGCCTGGCAAACTGACAGATCAGTTCCCAGGTGCGGTCTTTGGAACCGTCGTTGACAAAACAGACCCGGCTGCGGTCACTGATGAGCCCCGCCCCGGCCAGATCCAGCACCTTCTGCAAAAATTGCGGGGCCGTGATGGGCAGGACTTCTTCTTCGTTGTAACAGGGGATGATGATCCAGAGAATCGGTTTTCCGCTCATGGCTAAAAAATCTCCTTTGGTGGTTTATTGGGAGAGCTTGCGGAGGGCATCGGGGTCCCGCAGCTTGAAACTGCTGCGGTAGGTGTCCAGCAACCCCTCCCGCTGCATCCGGCCCAGCTCCCGGCTGAGGGCGCTGCGGTCACAGTTGAGGTAGTCGGCCAGCTGCGCCCGGGTGAAGGGGATGCGGAAGGTCAGCTGGCCGGCCCGCTCGGCCTCGCTGAGGAGGTAGGCGGAGACCTTGGCGCGCAGGCTTTTCAGCACCAGCAGATCCACCCGCCGGGCCAGCAGAAAATATTTGTCGCTGATGGTGCGGACCAGATTTTGCAGAACCTGCTGTTGGGCGGCGGTTCCATCGGGACAGAGAAGCCGCTCATAGGAAATCAGCAGGACTTCGCAGGGGGTGCAGGCGGTGACGGTCACCGGGCTGCACAGGCTGGACCCGCCCAGCACATCCCCAAAGACCCCGCCGGGTCCCATCCGGGTGATGGGCAGGCGGCTGCCGTCGGGGGCGAGGCGAACCGCCTCAATCCGTCCCGACAGGATGATCCCGACGCTGTGGTTGGGATTGCCGGCCTGGACCAGGACGGTGCCCCGGTTGTAGCTGCGGCGCACGGCACCCATCCGGGCCAGCAGGCCCGCCAGGGCCTCCTCGCTCAGACCGCTGAACAGAGAAGTGGATTGTAACAGAGAAACATCGTTTTGCATAGGTCTTTCACGCTGTAGACAGGAAAATTGCCCTCGAAGGCGGGGGCTTGGGCGGCGTTCTGTTGCTTATGCAACGGTATTTTCCATCCCATTATAGTAGAATGATGCCTGCAAAGCAAATGGTTTTGTACAATTTTTGGAAATTGTAAAAATTCAGAAAAAGAAGGAACCGAACAATGAAGAAATGGATTTCCCTGTTGCTGTCGGCAGCCATGATGCTGTCGCTGGCGGCCTGCGGCGGGTCGTCGTCCAGCAGCACCGCTGCTTCCAGCCAGGCAGCTTCCAGCGAGGCCGCATCCGGTGCCGCCTCCTCTGAGGCCGCCGCCGAGCCCCTCTCCACCACCGATCCCGTTCGGATTGCGGGTCTGAAGGGTCCCACCACCATGGGTCTGGTCAACCTGCTGCCCATGCAGGAGGACGGCTCTGCCGCCCTGGATTATGACCTCCAGCTCTACGGCACCGCCGACGAGATCGTCCCTCTGCTGACCAAGGGCGAGCTGGACATGGCCGCCATTCCGGCCAACCTGGCCGCAACCCTCTATCAAAAGACCGAGGGCGGCATCCAGGTGATGGCTGTCAACACCCTGGGCGTCCTGTATGTGGTGGAAAAGGGTGACACCATCCAGTCGGTGGCCGACCTGAAGGGCCGGACCATCCTGTCCACCGGCAAGGGCACCACCCCGGAATACGTGCTGCGCTACATCCTGGAGCAGAACGGCATCGACCCGGACAACGACGTGACCATCGAGTTCTACAGCGAGGCCACCGAGGTGACCGCCCAGATGGCGGTGGCCGAGGACGCCATTGCGGTACTGCCCCAGCCCTATGTGACCTCTGCCTCGATGCAGGATGACACCCTCCGGGTGGCCCTGGATCTGACCGAGGAGTGGGACAAGGTCTGTGACACTCAGCTGATTACCGGCGTGACGGTGGTCCGCACCGAGTATGCCCAGGAGCACCCGGACGTGGTGGAAGCCTTCCTGAAGGACTACACCGCCAGCGTGGACGCCGCCAACAATGACCTGGACGGCACCGCGGCACTCTGCGAGGAGCAGGGTGTGGTGGCCAAGGCAGCCATCGCCAAGGCAGCCCTGCCCAACTGCAACATCGTCTGCATCACCGGCGACGAGATGAAGGCCGACGCAGCGGGCTATCTGCAGGTTCTTTACGATGCAGACCCCGCTTCGGTGGGCGGCGCCATGCCGGATGACGGCTTCTACTGGATGGGCGCCTGAGACCGTTCAGAATCAATCCATGGATGGGGACGCCTCTTGCGGGGCGTCCCTTTTTGGTTTATACTTTTGGGCAGAAACGAAAGGAGGTGCGCGGTGGAATCCAAGAAAAAATCCTGGCCCGGACGGTTGGCGGCGGCGGCCTTTTGGCTGATGTTGTGGCAGTGGGCCGCCATGGCGGTGGGACAGGAGGTCTTTCTGGTGTCGCCGGTCCGGGCGGCAGTCACCCTGTTCCAGCTTCTTCCCACGGCCGGCTTCTGGGCAAGGGTGGCCTTTTCCAGCGGGCGGATTCTGCTGGGCTTCGGGCTGGGAGCGGTGTGCAGCATTGCGCTGGCGGTGGGCGCCCGGCTCTCCCGGACGGTGGAACTTTTGCTGGACCCCATCATGCAGCTGGTCAAGGCCACGCCGGTGGCCAGCTTTGTGATTCTGGCCTTAGTATGGGTCCGGGGAAAAGAATTGAGTATCCTCATCAGCTTTTTGATGGCGGTGCCGGTGCTGTACAGCGCCGTCCGCACCGGCATCCAGAGCACCGACTGGCAGTTGTTGGAAATGGCGAAAGTCTTTCGTCTGCCGGTGGGCCGGCGTCTGCGGGCCATCTGGCTGCCGGCGGTGCTGCCGGCCTTCCGGGAAGGCTGCCGGACTGCTCTGGGTCTGTGCTGGAAAAGCGGGGTGGCCGCCGAGGTCATCGGCCTGCCCGACGGAAGCATCGGCGATGCCCTCTACCGGGCCAAAATCACCCTCTCCACCGGGGATTTGTTCGCCTGGACCTTTGTCATCATCTGCCTGTCCGCCCTCTTTGAAAAGGTCTTTCTGGCCCTGCTGGGGCTGGCGGTCCGGCGGGTCTGCGGGGAGGAAACGTCATGACGCTGCAAGTCAACCATCTGACCAAGCGGTTTGGAGAGCATCTGCTGTTTGAAAATCTGACCTTCTCTGCCGCAAAGCCGGCGGTCCTCTGGGCTCCCAGCGGCTGGGGCAAGACCACCCTGCTGCGGATTCTGCTGGGCCTGGAAAAAGCCGACGGCGGCACGGTGACCGGGGTGGGTCGGGCGGCGGCGGTCTTTCAGGAGGACCGGCTCTGTCCCCGGCTTTCCGCTGTGGAAAATGTACTGCTGGTTTTACCCGACGGCAAAGCCCGCCGCAGGGAAGTGGAGGCAGATTTTGCCCTGCTGGGGATGACCGGCGAGGCGCTGACCCTGCCGGCGGCCCGGCTGTCCGGCGGCCAGAAACGCCGGGCGGCCCTGCTGCGGGCGGTCTGGGCCCGGGCCGACACCCGCCTGCTGGACGAGCCCTTTACCGGTCTGGACCCCGATGCCATGGAAAAAGCGGCGGCTCTGCTGAACCGCCGCTGTGCCGGCGCGCCGGTCCTGCTGGCCACCCATGACCGGGCGGCCATTGAGGCGCTGGGCTGGCCTGTCCTCCATCTGGACCAGATGCAAAGGTAGCTTTTGGCTCAGATCAGTTCTTCAAGGATGCTGTTTTGGACGATCATTCCCAGGGGGGTGAGGGTGAGGCGTTGGGCAGTCAGGGTCAGGTAGCCGGCCCCGGCGCACCGCTCCAGAAAAGCCCGCTGATGGGGCGTGAAATCCGCCCCGCCCTGCCGGCGGTATTCGGCCAGGTCCAGCCCGGAAGAAAGCCGCAGCTGAAGGATCAGATAATCCTCGGCGCCGCAGATGCCGTCGGGAATGGGAGCCTCTCCGGCGATGAAAGCGGCGGTATCCGGGGGATAATAAAACCGCTGGTTTCTGAGACAGCTGTGGGCGGCGGGGCCCAGGCCCAGATAATCCCCGCAGTCCCAATAGATGCGGTTGTGCTTTCCCTCAAAGCCGGGCCGGGCAAAGCTGGAAATCTCATACTGATGGTAGCCGGCCCGGGCCAGCTGGTCCACGGCATAGAGATAAAAGTCGGCAGCCTGATCGGGGTCGGGGAGACCCTCGGGCGGGCGGCGGCCAAAGGCCGACCCAGGCTCGATTTTCAGCAGATAGGCCGAAATATGAACGGCGCCCCCCTCCCGAATCAGAGCCAGGGTGTCGTCAAACTCGGCCCG
>CALWZL010000049.1 GCA_944385995.1 uncultured Faecalibacterium sp. | reverse complement strand
TCTGCCGGGTCCGGGGCGGTGCTCATCCCATCGGGACAGGCCTCGCATCAACCGGGGAGAGAGGCCGTATCACCTTTTAGGATTCTGCGTCTTCCTTGGTGGGGTGGACGGTGCCCCAGGGGTGCTGAGGAGGCGCGTAGATGGAGGACAGCTTCAGGGGGCAGTCGCCATCGTTGAGAATGTTGTGCCAGGTGCCGCAGGGGACAAAGACGGCGTCCCCGGTGTTCAGGCTGCAAGTGATGTTCAGATGGCATTTGTTGGCGCCCATCTTGACAACGGCCTTGCCGCACTCCACCCGGATGCACTGGTCCACGTCGGGGTGCATCTCAAGGCCGATGTCTTCGCCCTCCGGGATGCACATCAGGGTCATCTGGAGGTGATGGCCCGTCCAGAATGCGGTCCGGTAGTTGTCGTTTGCACGCGCGGCACAGGGAATGTTGTCGGCGTACGGGTTGGGGCCGTGGTCGGTCTGACCACAGCTGCTGAAACAGGGATGGTTGTTCATGGGATCTTTCTCCATTTCTTTGTAGGATGTCCCATTCTATGCAGCCCTGCCCGGCCGTGTGCATGCCGCCCTTCCAGCCGGGCGGCCCATGGGCGGCAGATACCGGGACGGAAATCCAAATCTTCCTGCCTTCGGCATCCAAGGACAGCAAAAAACCCCGCTTCTTTTCAGAAGCGAGGTTTTTGTTTTGGTGGAGATAAGCGGGATCGAACCGCTGACCTCTTGAATGCCATTCAAGCGCTCTCCCAGCTGAGCTATACCCCCATGTTCTTGACTGTCTGAGGTGCTGTGCACCGGCGACGCTAGTTATTATAGCAGAGGGAGGGGGAAATGTCAACGGGTTTTCTGCAATTTTTTGCAAAAAATTGCCGCCGCACCGGATGGGCCGGAGCGACGGCAAAAAGAGAGGAAGAAAAACGCGATCAAGCGGGCTTTTTCTCCTGGGGCTGGAAGAGCTGGGGCGCTGCCTTGTAGATCAGCAGGGCGGCCACCAGGGTGATGAGGGTCTCAGGCAGCATGTAGCTGGCGTTGTAGGTCAGGCTGTAGACCCAGGCGGACAGGCCCTCGTTGAGGTTGCCCCAGATCAGCACGCCGGACAAAAAGCTGCACAGAAACCGCAGAAAGCCGGCCAGGAAGGTGCCCACGGCGATGCCGACGGCCCGGTTGGAGAAGGGGCGGGCGAACAGGTCGGCCAGGCCCAGGGCCATGAAGGCCAGGACATAGTCCAGCAGCACCTCGCCCAGGAAGTACAGGAAGGTGGGGACCGGGGGTGCCCAGAAGCCCAGCAGCATCTGGAGCAGGCTGTTCACAAAGCCGGTGAACAGGCCCCATTTGATCCCGTGCCGGAAGGACACCAGCACAAAGGGCAGCATGCTCAGCAGGGTGATGCTGCCGCCGTTGGGCATGGTGAAAATACGGATGTTGGACAGAACGGTGCCCACCGCGATCATCAGGGCACATTCCACCAGGATGCGGGTTTTGGAATAGGTTTTGGTCATCAGAATCGCTCCTCAAACAGATAGTACACAAAAACAAAAGGCGCCCGCTTTTACAGCAGGCGCACGGGGTGTTCACAAAACCGGACGTTCCGCAAACTTACCTACGCCGGCATTACCCGGATCAGGTTCGAGGGTGCTCCGCTTGCACGGATCTCAGCCTTTCGGCGCCCCTGTTTTCATGTCCAAGGTCCAGTATAGGCGGCGCGGGAAAAAAGTCAAGCCCCCGGGGCGGATTTTCGGGGCCGGAAAGGCCGGGACACGTTCCCTTTTGGGCCGGAATGCGCTATAATAAGGCCACAAACAGCGGGAATCCCCCGCGCCACACAGACAAAGGCGGTGAAAGGATGAAGATTACAGCACTGGTGGAAAACACCACTTCCGACGAGCGGCTGGGCAGAGAGCACGGCCTTTCCCTCTACATCGAGACTTTGGGACATCGGGTTTTGTTCGACATGGGGCAGACCGACCTGTTTGCCCGCAACGCCGGGGCCCTCGGCATCGATTTGGCCGGGGTGGACCTGGCGGTCCTCTCCCATGGCCATTACGACCACGGCGGCGGCCTGGCCCGGTTTCTGGAGCTGAACCAGACTGCCCCGGTCTACCTGAACCAGCATGCCTTCGAGCCCCACTACCACGGCACCGAGCGGTATATCGGGCTGGACACGGCCCTGGCGGTCAGCCCCCGGCTCCACTTTGTGGGGGACCGGGAAGTGATTGCCCCCGGCCTGACCCTCTCCACCTGCAACGGCCGGCCCAAGCGGGAGGACCTGGGCAGCTTCGGCCTGACGGTGGAACAGGACGGCGCCTTCCTGCCCGAGGATTTCCGCCACGAACACTATCTCCTCATCGAGGAGAACGGCCGGCGGGTCCTCATCAGCGGCTGTTCCCACAAGGGAATTCTGAACATTGTGGACTGGTTCCGGCCGGATGTCCTGGTGGGGGGCTTCCATTTCAACACCATGCCCCTGGACGATGCCCTGGCCAGCTATGCCCGGCAGCTGTCGGCCTACGGCACCGACTTTTACACCTGCCACTGTACCGGCCGCAAACAGTACGCCTTCATGAAGGACTATATGGACCACCTGGAATACCTCTCCACCGGGCAGACGATTTTGATCTAAACCCACCCTCCACCCTTTTATCGGTTCCCCCGGCCCTGCGGGCCCGCCCCCTGTGGGGGCTCTGAACTTTATAGCTGCTCCCTTATCCGACAGCCATGCCGCAGCTTTTAGGCTGGTGTTTTGCGGCTGCAAATAGCCTGCAATTAGAAGGAGCAGTTAGAGGCCCAGAGCCCCGGCAGGGGCGCGGCCGCAGGCCGGGGGGTTCATCTAAGGGTGGGTTTAGATCATAACTCAAAAACAACAAATCCCAAAGCGGCGGAGGGTTTAGATTAAAATCTAATCACAAAAAAGGCCCCCGGATGCTCCAGCACCCGGGGGCCTTTCGGCTGTTATCTCTTGATATCGTAGTTCATGTTCATCAGGTTGCGGATGGTGCGCACGTCGTCGGTGATGTTGGCGTCGCCGTGGATGGTGTGCTTGATGGCGCTGCTGGCCACCGCAAAGTTGATGATGTCCATGGCCTTGTAGTGGTGGAGCATGGCGTAGATCAGGCCGCTGGCAAAGGCGTCGCCGCCGCCCACCCGGTCCAGGATGTTGAAGGTGAACAGCTTGCTCTCGAAGGTGTGCCCGTCCAGCCACATGAAGGCTTTCAGGCTGTTCTCGCTGCCGCTGTGAGCATAGCGGACATGCCGTGCAATGCACTTGATATTGGGATACCGCTCAATGAAGTGCTGGAAGATTTCGTCCTGCTGCTCATAGCTGGGCTGGAGGGGAACGCCGTCCTTCCAGTCGCCCTTGGCGTGGTCGTTTTCGTCCTTCCACAGATGGTAGGGCTCGATGCCCAGCAGGACATCCACATAGGGCAGGCATTCGGTGCAGAAGTCCCGGGCGTCCTCCCAGCTCCAGAGGGTGCTGCGGAAGTTGCCGTCAAAGCTGACGGTCAGGCCCTTTTGCTTGGCCACCTTCAGCATGTCCATGGTCAGGGCCCGGCAGTTGGGGGCCAGGGCCGGGGTGATGCCGCTCAGGTGGAGCCAGTCAAAACCGTCCAGCAAAGCATCCAGGTCCACCCGGGAGAAATCGTACTCGGTGATGGCGCTGTGCTTGCGGTCGTAGGTGACCTTGGAGGGACGGATGCCGTAGCCCGTCTCCAGATAATAGGTGCCCAGGCGATGGGTGGGAACGTCTTCCTGGGTGGCCAGGATCATGGGGGTGCAGTGGACATCGTTGGAGCGCAGCATCCGAATGGCGCTCTTGCCCAGGCTGTTGTTGGGCACCACGCTGAAGAAGGTGCTGTCCACACCCAGGTTGGCCAGGGCCAGGGCGATGTTGGCCTCGCTGCCGCCGTAGCTGGCCTCAAAGCTGGAAGCCATCCGAATCTTTTCATAGTTGGGCGGGGTCAGACGCAGCATGATCTCGCCGCAGGTGATGAATTTCGGCGCGTCGGTATCTCTGCTCAGCAGAGGATTGTAATGTTCCATAAGTCCTCCTCCTTTATGGTACCGGTGGGACAGATGCGGCCAAACTGCCGCATGATGAGGTTGTATCCATTATATTGCTTTTTCCGCCGGAATTCAAGCAGCTTTCCCAAAACAGAGGGCGGCAATCTGCTGAAAATTCGTGAAATTTGCTGTGCATTTGGGGCAAAAAACACCCGTCACACGCCGGTCAGGTCAAAGCTGGGGGTGTATTCCTCCCGGGCGCTGCTCTTCTGCTGCATGTAGCCGGCGGTCAGGCCCTTGTCCATGGCGTAATTGACCACCCGGCGGTATTCGTAGGTGGTGATCCGGCGGCCGATGCCGTGTTCGGCGGCCTGGTAAAAGGGGGTGAACTGGCTCATGAGGCTGGGGATGAAACAGCCGGGGTCGGCGTCGTTCCAGGCGGCCATCTGGTCCAGCACCGCAAAACTGTCGTCGATGTGGCCGGGAATGGCCAGATGCCGCAGAATCACCCCCCGCTGGAGGATGCCGTCGGCGTCCATCACCGGGTGCCCGGCCTGGGCCAGCATGGCCTCGATGGCCGCTTTGGCCGCGGCGGGATAGTCGGGGGCGGCGGACAGGTCTTTGGCCAGATCGGGGGAGGCGTATTTCAGATCGGCCAGCCAGATATCCACATAGCCCCGCCAGCCCTCGACGCTCTCCACCGTCTCATAGCCGCCGGTGTTGCAGACGATGGGCAGATGCAGCCCGCCGGCCCGGGCCTGGTCCAGGGCGGCGATGATCCAGGGCTGCCACTGGCCGGGGGTCACCAGATTGATGTTGTGGGCCCCCTGGGCCTGGAGTTCCAGAAAGATTTCGGCCAGCCGGTCCACCGTGATTTCCTTGCCGAAGGCCTGGGCGCTGATGGGGTAGTTCTGGCAGTAGCAGCACCGCAGCGCGCAGCCCGAGAAAAAGACGGTGCCGCTGCCCTTTGTGCCGCTGATGCAGGGCTCCTCCCAGAAGTGGAGGGCCGCCCGGGCCACCTTGAGGGTGCCGGCGGCGCCGCAGTACCCGGCCCGGCCGGCGGCCCGGTCAGCGCCGCAGCGGCGGGGGCAGAGGGTGCAGCGGCTGGGGATGGCAAAGGTTGTAGACATAGTGCATAAAGTCCCTTTCAAAAGATTTACGGATTCCGTCTGGAAACAGTATACCATTTTTTCCGTCCGCCGTGTTATACTGGATACTGAAAAACTTGTATCCCATTTTTGAGAGGTAGGCCGCGCCCTGCGCGGAAGGAGGGACTGTCCATGCAGACTGAAACCGACGAGATTCGCCGCAATTTGAAATACCTGACCCTGCTGTCCCGGGATTACCCGTCCCAGGCGGCGGCAGCCAGCGAAATCATCAGCACCCAGGCCCTGCTGAAACTGCCCAAGGGCACCGAACACTTTATGAGCGACCTCCACGGGGAAAATGAGGCCTTTGTTCACATCCTGAACTCAGCCTCGGGGGTGATCCGTGAAAAGGTGGACGCCGTCCTGGGGGAGGGGGTGCCAGCGGAAACCCGGGCCGAGCTGGCCACCCTGATCTATTACCCGGCGGAAAAGCTGCCCCAGCTGAAAGCCCGGCAGCCCAGCGAATCCGCCCTGGAAAACTGGTACAGCGAGACATTGCTGCGTCTGATCGGGATTTGCCGTCTGGTGTCCTCCAAGCACACCCGGAGCTATGTCCGGTCCTGCCTGCCCTCGGGCTGCGGCTATGTGCTGGATGAACTGCTCCACGCCCACTTTGAGGACCACGACAAGGACCTCTATTATGGCCAGATTGTGGGCAGCATCATCGAAAACGGCCGGGCCGACCGGTTCATCACCCGGCTGTGCGAGCTCATCAAGCGGCTGGCGGTGGACAAGCTCCACATTGTGGGGGACCTGTTTGACCGGGGCCCCCGGCCCGACATCATCCTGGATCTGCTGCTGCGGCATCACAGCGTGGACATTCAGTGGGGCAACCACGACGTGGTCTGGATGGGGGCCGCCGCCGGCAGTCCCATCTGCGCCGCCACCGTCATGAAGACCACCCTGGCCTATCACAACCACGGGATGCTGGAGGACATCTACGGCATCAACCTGCGGCATCTCCAGCGGCTGGCCGACCAATACTACGGCCAGGACGACCTGACCATCTGGATGCCCCACACCGACGCGGCCCGGGGCCCCTACACCGAGGGGATGCTCCACCGCTGCGCCGTCATGCACAAGGCCATCTCCATCATCATGTTCAAGCTGGAGTGCGCCGTCATCGACCGCAACCCCGATTTCCAGATGGAAGGGCGGGACTACCTGCGGCGGATCAACTGGAAAGAGGGGACTGTCCGCATCGCCGGCAAGGATTACCCCCTGCGGGACACCAGTTTCCCCACCGTGGACCCCGCCAACCCCGCCGCCCTCAACGAGGACGAACAGATGGTGATCGACCGGCTGGTGGCCTCCTTCCGCCAGAGTGAAAAGCTCCAGCAGCATGTCCGGTTCCTCTACGCCAAGGGCAGCGTCTACCACATCGAAAACGGCAACCTTCTCTATCACGGCGCGGTCCCCATGACCGAAAAGGGGGCCTTTGCCTCCGAGCGGTTCGAGGGGCGGACCTATTCCGGGCGGGCCCTGATGGATTACTGTGACGAGCGGGCCCGGCGGGGTTACTATGCCCCCGAGGGGAGCGCCGCCCGCCAGAGCGGCCAGGACTTTTTGTGGTATCTCTGGTGCGGCAAGCTGTCCCCCCTGTTCGGACGCAGCGCCATGACCACCTTTGAGCGGCTGTATGTGGCCGACCCCGCCACCCATAAGGAAATCAAGGACCCCTATTATACCTGGTACAACGACGAGGCCGCCTGCCGCCGGATTCTGTCCGAATTCGGGCTGCCGGGGTCCTGCCATATCGTCAACGGCCATGTGCCGGTCCAGGAGAAAAACGGCGAGAGCCCCATCAAGGGGGGCGGACGGCTGATTGTCATCGACGGCGGATTCTGCCGGGCCTACCACGAAAAGACCGGCATCGCCGGCTATACCCTGACCTATTCCAGCCGGGACATGTCCCTGCGGACCCATCAGCCTTTCATCAGCGCCGAAAAGGCCATCACCGAAAACATCGACATCGTCTCCCGGGAGAACATCCTGGAGCAGGAGAATCACCGGGTGCTGGTGGAGGACATCGACGAGGGCGAAGCCCTGCGGGAAAAGGTCCATGACCTCAAACAGCTGGTGACCGCCTACCAGCTGGGCTGGATCAAGGAAGCGGAAGTCCAGGACCGGGTGTGGTAATTGCCTCTTGACGGCCGGAGGAAATATGTGTATTCTGTGTAAAAGAGAGAAAAAATTCGAATGAATATGGAGAATCTGGGCAAAACAGAAAATAAGAGAAAACCTTCTGCCTGAAACTTTGCTTTTTTCGGAGAGTTGTGTATAATAGGGTGAGCCGCAAGGGAGCCGGCATGTTTGCGCTGCCCTGAAAACCCGCCTGGCTGTGTTCAAAATACGGTCCGGGATGTGTGCGGCGTGGGACGTTTATGGAATCTGCGGACCCATTGAAGGAGATCATTACTTTGGAGAAGTTTGTTGTTACCGGCGGCAAGCCCCTGCGGGGCGAGGTCGCCATTTCGGGCGCCAAAAACGCAGCTGTGGGCATCCTGCCTGCCACCATTCTGGCGTCCGGCGTCTGTGTGATCGAGAATCTGCCCAATATCAGCGACGTTTCCGTCAGTCTGAACATCCTCAGCGCCCTGGGCGCACGGGTGCGGATGCTCAGCCGCAACACCTACGAGATTGATACCACCCACCTGGTCAGCACCAACGTGCCGGATGACCTGTCCCGTCAGATGCGGGCCAGCTATTATTTCCTGGGGGCGCTGCTGTCCCGGTTCGGCAAGGCCCAGGTGGCCATGCCCGGCGGCTGCAACCTGGGCCCCCGGCCCATCGACCAGCACCTGAAGGCCTTCAGCGCCCTGGGCGCCCAGGACAGCGTGGACTACGGCATGATTACCGTCCGGGCCAAGGAAAAGCTGAAGGGTGCCCGCATTTTCTTTGATAAGGTGAGCGTGGGCGCCACCATGAACGCCATGCTTTCGGCGGTGATGGCCGAGGGTCAGACCGTTCTGGAGAACTGCGCCAAGGAGCCCCACGTGGTGGACCTGGCCAACTTCCTGAACATGTGCGGCGCCGATGTGCGCGGCGCCGGCACCGATGTCATCAAGGTCCGGGGCGTCACCCAGATGCACGGCTGCACCTACAGCATCATCCCCGACCAGATCGAGGCCGGCAGCTATATGGTGGCGGCAGCGGCCACCGGCGGCGACGTGATGATTCGCAACGTCACCCCCAAGCACCTGGAGCCCATCACCGCCAAGCTGCGGCGGTGCGGCGCAGAGATCGAGGAGTTTGACGACGCGGTCCATGTGACCCGCACCGGCCCCATCCTGCCCACCAAGATCAACACCATGCCCCATCCCGGTTTCCCCACCGATATGCAGCCCCTGATGGGCGTTCTGCTGAGCGTCGCCAAGGGCACCAGCACCATCACCGAGGGCATCTGGGACAACCGCTTCCGCTATGTGGACGAGCTGCGGAAGATGGGCGCCAACATCCAGGTGGACGGCCAGGTGGCGGTCATCGAGGGGGTGGAGCGTCTGATGCCCGCGCCCCTTCACGCCAGTGATTTGCGGGCCGGCGCGGCCATGGTGGTGGCGGCCCTGATGGCCGACGGCACCAGCGAGATCGAGGAGATCAGCCACATCGAGCGGGGCTACGAGAACATCGTGGAGAAGCTCCAGGGGCTGGGCGCCGACATCCGCAAGGTGGAGCGGATTCCCGCCGCCCTGGAACAGGCGCTGTAACGTCCGCAAAAACAATCCGTCAACGAGGGAGCCGCGCCCAAGGGCCGCGGCTCCTTTGACTGTTATGACCCAGGGCAGGGAGGGCCCTACTCCTGATGGCAGAATTCATCTCGCTTTATTCCGGTTCCTCGGGCAATTGCAGCGTGGTCCGCAGCGGCGGCCATTACCTGCTGATCGATATGGGCAAGGGGGTCCGGGTCACCACCGGCGCCCTGCGGGAGCTGGGGCTGGAGGCCGCCGGCTGCGGCGGCATCCTGGTGACCCATGAGCACAGCGACCACGTCAAGGGCCTGTCCACCTTCCTCAAGCGGCATCACCTGCCGGTCTACGGGGCCGAAGATACCCTGGAGGCCCTGGAGGCCGGGGGGATTCTGCCGGCGGGCTGCCCGGTCCATGTCCTGGACCCCGGAAAGGGCGCCGAGGAGGAGATCGCCGGATTCGGGGTGCGGGCTTTCCCCACCAGCCACGACGTGCCCTGTGTGGGCTACCGGATCACCACCCCCGAGGGGAAGGTGATGTCCATCGCCACCGACCTGGGAGTTTTGACCCCCGCCGTTCATGCGGCCCTGGCCGGGTGCGACCTGGTGGCCCTGGAGAGCAACTACGACCCCTACATGCTCCGCAACGGGCCCTATCCCTACTATCTGCGGGCCCGGATCGAGAGCCCCCGGGGCCATCTGTCCAACGACGAGTGCAGCGAAAAACTGCTGGAGCTGGTCCAGGAGGGCTGCAAAAAGTTCGCCCTGTGCCACCTGTCCCAGGAGAACAACACCCCGGCCCTGGCCCTGCAAACCGTTTTCACCACCCTGGGGGCGGCGGGGGCGGTGCCCGACAAAGACTGCATCGTCCAGACCCAGCGCCGGAATGAGATCAGTCCTGCGCTGGAATTTTGATCGAAACAGTTGACAAAAAAGCTGTACATGCTATAATTTGAGTGGTGCGGGCAGGGCAGCGTGTTCTGTTCCGCCCCCCAAAATCAAGATGGTTACTTGGCTATGACAGGGCCAGGAATGTGCGCACAGCCGTACAGAGAGGGAGCTTTTGAGCTGGAAGGCGCCCCGGCTTTTCACATTCCATGCCACCCTCGAGCTCCCGGCGACACAAGCCGGGCGCGGCGCAGCGTTATTGCGGCAAAAGAGGCGGCAGGCCATGGATGTCTGCCGCAAGTTGGGTGGTACCACGGAGCAGTTACGGCAGCCTTCGTCCCTTGTCGGGGCGAGGGCTGCTTTTGTTTTCGCCGCGCTGCCGTGTCATATTCAGACCCCGCCGGGCAGGCATGCCCCGCGGCACAATCAAGGAGAGAATCGTTTATGCAATGGACCGGTTTGAATGAACTGCGTGAAAAATACCTCAGCTTCTTTGAGGGCAAGGGGCACCTGCGTCTGGGCAGCTTCCCCCTGGTTCCCAAGGACGACCCCAGCCTGCTGCTCATCAACAGCGGCATGGCTCCCATGAAAAAGTGGTTCCTGGGCCAGGAAGAGCCGCCCCGCCACCGGGTGACCACCTGCCAGAAGTGCATCCGCACCCCTGACATCGAGCGGGTGGGCATCACCGCCCGCCACGGCACCTTCTTCGAGATGCTGGGCAACTTCTCCTTCCAGGACTACTTCAAGAATGAGGTCATTCCCTGGGCCTGGGAGTTTTTGACCAGCGACGAGTGGATGGCCATTCCCAAGGACAAACTGTATATCTCGGTGTACCTGGACGACGACGAGGCCTACGACATCTGGACCCAGAAGGTGGGCATCGCCCCCGACCACATGGTCCGCATGGGCAAGGAGGACAACTTCTGGGAGCACGGCTCCGGTCCCTGCGGCCCCTGCTCCGAGATTTACTTTGACCGCGGCCCCGAGTACGGCTGCGGCAAGCCCACCTGCGGCCCCGGCTGCGACTGCGACCGCTATATGGA
>CALWZL010000048.1 GCA_944385995.1 uncultured Faecalibacterium sp. | reverse complement strand
TCGTTGCCCCGCTCGTGCATGGTGTACAGGATGCGGCGGTGGACCGGCTTGAGGCCGTCCCGCACGTCGGGCAGGGCGCGGGAGGCGATGACCGACATCGAGTAGTCCAGGAAGGCGGTCTCAATTTCCTTCTTGACATCCCGGATGATCTTCTTGGTCCCGGTGCCGGGTATCATGACGTAATCTTCTTCCATAGTTCCTCCAAAAATGCGGCTGTCCGCGGCCGGCGGTTCCCCAGGGGGGAATCCGGCGGCGGGCCGCTGGGTATCAGCTCTCCGCCTGGTTACACGTCAAGCCGTGCATACTGGGCGTTGTTCTCGATGAAGCGGCGCCGCGGCTCCACCTGGTCGCCCATCAGGATGGTGAAGGCCTCGTCGGCCTTTTCGGCGTCCTCAATGGTGATCTGGACAATCACCCGGTTGTCGGGGTTCATGGTGGTTTCCCACAGCTGTTCGGGGTTCATCTCGCCCAGGCCCTTGTACCGGTTGACCTTGGCCCCCGGCATCTCCTGGCTGAGGGCGGCCATCTCCTTTTCGTTGTAGGCGTATTTCACCACGTTGCCCTTCTGGACCCGGAACAGGGGCGGCTGGGCCACATAGACGTGGCCCTGCTCAATCAGGGGCCGCATATACCGGAAAAAGAAGGTCAGCATCAGGGTGCAGATGTGGGAGCCGTCCACGTCGGCATCGGCCATAATAAAGACCTTGTCGTAGCGCAGTTTCGAGATGTCAAACTCGTCGCCGATGCCGCAGCCCAGGGCCAGCACCACCGGCATCAGTTTGTCGTTGCCGTAGATCTTGTCGGCCCGGGCCTTTTCCACGTTCAGCATCTTGCCCCACAGGGGAAGGATGGCCTGGATGGCGGAGTCCCGGCCCATCTTGGCCGAGCCGCCGGCCGAATCGCCCTCGACGATGAAGATCTCGGTCTTGGAGGGATCGTTTTCCCGGCAGTCGGCCAGCTTGCCGGGCATCCGGCTGTTTTCCAGCACGCTCTTGCGGCGGACCAGTTCCCGGGCCTTCTTGGCGGCAGCCCGGGCCCGGGCCGCCTGGGTGGCCTTCTCAAAGATGGCCTTGGCCACCGCCGGATTCTCCTCAAAGAATTCGGTCAGCTTGGTGTAGACCATGTTGGACACCAGGGTGCGGATTTCGGTGTTGCCCAGCTTGGCCTTGGTCTGGCCCTCAAACTCGGCCTCCTGCAACTTCACCGAGATGACGCAGATCAGGCCCTCCCGGACATCCGAGCCGGACAGGTTTTCGTCCTTGTCCTTCAGCAGGCCGTGGCTGCGGCCGTAGTCGTTGAACACCCGGGTCAGGCTGGTCTTGAAGCCCTCCTCGTGGGTGCCGCCGTCGGGGGTGTTGACGTTGTTGGCAAAGCTCAGCAGAAGCTCGTTGTAGCTGGTGTTGTACTGCATGGCGATTTCCGCCTCGCCCCGGTCGGTCTTGCCCGAGAGGTAGATCACGTTGGGGTGGAGCACTTCCAGGTTCCGCTTTTCATTCAGATAGCTCACAAAGCTGCGGATGCCGCCCTCGTAGCACATAACCTCCTGCCGGTAGCAGGGCTCGCCCTCCTGGCCGTCCTCCAGAATGGGGGTGTACAGCTCCCGCTCATCGGTGAGGGTGATTTTCAGGCCGGCGTTCAGGAAGCTCTCTTCCCGGAGCCGCTTTTCCAGGGTGTCGAAATTAAAGACGGTGGTCTCCTTGAACATCTCGGGGTCGGGCTTGAAGGTCACCCGGCTGCCGGTGGAGCCGTCGGGGACTTCGCCCACCACATGGAGGGGGCCGTCGGGGTCGCCGCGGCGGAAGGTCTGCTCGTACACCTTGCCGTCCCGCCGGACCTGGACCTTCAGCCACTCGGAACAGGCGTTGACCACCGAGGCGCCCACGCCGTGGAGGCCGCCCGAGACCTTGTAGCCCGAGTTCTCGCCGCCGAACTTGCCGCCGGCATGAAGGATGGTAAAGACAACCGTCACAGCTGGCAGGCCGGTGTCGGGCTGGACGCCCACCGGGATGCCGCGGCCGTTGTCGGTGACCTCGATGATGTCACCCTTTTTGATCTTGACTTCGATGTGATCGCAGTGGCCCGCCAGAGCCTCGTCGATGGAGTTGTCCACGATCTCGTAGACCAGATGATGCAGGCCCCGCTCGCCGGTGGAGCCGATATACATGCCCGGGCGTTTGCGGACTGCTTCCAGGCCCTTGAGGACCTGGATTTCGCTGCCGTCATACTCGTGATCGGTGGCGGTGTCGGCGCTGGTGATGATATCCTCTGCCATTGTATCTCTCCCTCTTGTCTCAAATTTTCTTCTATTCAAACGTACAAAGGCGGTTTGTGTCAGTGTGTCTTTTCAGCGGGGAACTCCTGGGGCAAAATCCCCCGAAATCTGCGGACCGGTCAGCCGCCGGCCTCCTCGGCCCAGGCCGGATGTTCGGCGCGGCGGCGCAAAGCGGCGCTGGACAGCTCGGACAGGTAGACGGTATCCACCGGGCTGTCCGCCAGCACATAGCTCTGGGGCAGCTCATCCGACAGGCTGACCACCGCCCCGTTTTTCTGGGCATATGCCAAAAACGCCCGTCCCCTGGGGGAGACGGTGGTGGTTTCCAGGCTGAAAATCCCGATGATATCCCGGCTGTTCAAAACATAATCCCGGCCCAAATGCAGATACATGGTGTTCCTCCCTCTAAAGCCGGGTCAGGACGCCGCCGTCCATCCGGCAGATGACCCCGTCGGTGCGGAGCAAAGCCGCGTCGTCGCAGCTGGTGACAAAGGTCTGACGCTCCCGCATCCGGGTGAGCAGGTAGGCCCGCCGGCCCTCGTCCAGCTCGCTGAGGACATCGTCCAGCAAAAGCACCGGCCGTTCGCCGGTGATCTGGGCCGAAGCGTCGGCCTCGGCCATCTTGAGGCTCAGGACCACGCTCCGCTGCTGGCCCTGGCTGGCAAAGCTGCGGGCGGGCTGTCCGTCCAGCTCCAGGGCCAAATCCTCCCGATGGGGGCCGCAGAGGCTCTGTCCGGCCCGGAGTTCCTCGTCGCGGCGGCGGGCCAGCAGGCCGGCCAGGCCGCCCGGTTCAAACTGAGCCTCGTAGCGGATGGTCAGCTGTTCCGCCCCATGGGACAGTTCCCGGTAATTTTCGGCGGCCATGGGGGCCAGCAGGGCCAGATACTCCCGCCGCCGGCTCTGGATGTCCTCGCCGCACTGGATCAGTTCCAGATTGAGCACATCCAGCAGGTCCAGCTTTTCCTGCCAGGGCCGTTCCGGCTGGGCCGACGAATGCCGAAGCAGGCTGTTTTTCTGCTGCAAAATCCGGGTGTACCGGCGGTAAAGGGCCAGGTACCCGGGGTAGAGCTGGCACAGGGCCGCATCCAGAAACCGCCGCCGGCCGTCGGGGGGACCTTTCACCAGGCTCAGATGCCCCGGGTCAAAGACCACCGCCGGAAAGCTCCCGGCCAGGCTGGAAGCCCGCCTGGGGGCGGCGCCGTTCCAGACGGCATACCGCCCCGGCCGCTCGGTGCCGGCCGCCCCCACCGTCAGGCGAATCTGGTTTTCCTTGCCGTTATCTGCCGCCGTCACCGCCTCCAGGGCCGCAAAGGGGGCGTCCCGCCGGATCAGTTCGGCGTCCTTGCCGCCCCGAAAGCTCTTGCCCCCGGTCAGCAGCCAGACCGCCTCCAGCAGGTTGGTCTTGCCCTGGCCGTTGTTGCCGCAGATCACCGTCAATTCCGGCCCGGGCACCAGGGAGGCCGCCGCAATGTTGCGGTAATTTTCCAGGGTCAGTGATGCCAGACGCATGATTTACTGACCCTCGGCGATCTTGACGGTCCGGCCGTCCAGCTCCACCGTGTCCCCGGGGACGCACTTTTTGCCCCGCATGGTGCAGACCTGGCCGTTCAGGGTCACCTCGCCGGCCTGAATCCGCTCCTTGGCCTCGCCGCCGGTCTCTGCCAGACCCGCGAATTTCAGCAGCGCATCCAGCTTGATATAGTCGGTATGAATCACAACACGTTCCATTTCCAACAGCCTCCTCAATCGTTCCTGAACCGGACCGGAAGCACCAGGTACAGGAAATCTTCCCCCTCGGCCGGCAGAATCTTGACCGGGCTCAGGGGACCGCTCAGCTGGATGCGGACCTGTTCGGTCCGGGCATTGCGGAGGGCATCCAGCAGATACCGGTTATTGAAACCGATTTCAACTTCCTCGCCCTGGCAGGAGGCGGCAAATTCGTCCATCACCCGGCCCAGGCTGGTCTGACAGCGGACAATCACTTTACCCTCTGTAAAGGTAATGCGGAGGGGATTCTTTAAACGCTCTGTAATAATCAGGGAAGCCCGCTCGATGGTCTCGATGAACCCCTTGGTGTCCAGCACTGCCTCGGTGCGGTGGCCCTCGGGGATGACGTTTCTGTAATTCAGGAACTCGCCCTCGATCAGGCGGCTCATGATGGTATAACCAGCTGTAATAAACACCACGAAGCGGCGGTTGGCGCAGATGCGGACCTCGGCCTCGTCGTCATTGGCCAGCAGACGGAGGACCTCGTTCATGGTCTTGCCGGGGACGATGATGCGGATCTCCTTATTGGACTGGACCTTCCGCTCTACGATGGCCAGACGGAACCCGTCCAGGGCCACCACGGTCAGGTTTTCGGTGCCGATCTCGAACAATTCGCCGGTGTGGGCGGGACGCTTTTCGTCCTGGCTGACGGCATAGAGGGTCCGTTCCACCATCTCCCGGAAGGTGCCGGTCTGGATGGTGAGGGTTTCTTCGGCGCCGGTGTTGGGCAGCTGGGGAAAGTCGGAGGCGGGCATGCTCTGGATTTCAAACTGGGCAACACCGCCCTGGATCGTTGTTTTTCCGTTGTCGGCCACCGAAATGTTGATCTGTCCGGCCGGCATCCGGCGGACCATGTCGCTGAGGAGTTTGGCATTTAATACGATTTCGCCCGGCTCCAGGACGTTGGCTTCGATGGTGGTGACGATGCCCAGTTCCAGATCGTAGCCGGTGAGGGTCAGGGTGAAGCCCTCGGCTTTTAACAGGATGCCTTCCAGAACCGGCACGGTGGACCGAAGGGTCACCGCCCGGGAGACGCCGTCGATGGCGGCGCTTAAAAGTGTTTTATCACAGATGATTTTCAAGATATGTTCTCCCTTTGATCCTTTTATTTGGTCGGGGTGCTTGGGCATCCCGTTGGTTGCAGGTGAAAAGGAGGTGCTTGGGCGCCTCTCTATTATACTTGTTGCAGTAAAAGTAGTAGGGGCTGGGGATAGTGTGGAAAACTCGATTTTTCCTTTTCCTGACAGGGGTTTTCCTTTTCCACCAGATTGTGAAGGGTTTGTGGACAGTTGGTGGAATCGGGGTTGGCGTTCGGGTTTTTCACAGCCGCTGTGGAAAAGAAAAGTTGAATGTTGAAAACTCGGTGCAAAAAGTGGATAACTCGTCCCGCCTGCCGGCGGCTGGGGGAAAAGGCAGGGGAGGGGCGGCCGAATTTTCTACAGATTCCTCGCTGCGGGTGGAAAAAACGCCGTTTTCTGGGGCTTTTCCGGTCAGGCCTTGACGTTCTTGATGATGTCGTCCACCGTCTCCCGCAGGTGCTGGTCGTTCTTCATATCCCGTTCCATGGTCTTGAGGGAGTAGACGATGGTGGAGTGATCCCGGCCCGAGAACTCCCGGCCGATGTCCTCCATGCTCATGCCGGTGACCTCCCGCAGGATATAGATGGCCACGCGGCGGGCGCTGGCGATGGAAGCGTTCCGCTTGGTGCCCCGGATGTCGGTGACCGACACGTTGAAGGTGCGGGACACCTCGCCGATGATCTTTTCCACCGTCACCGGGATGGGCTGGGTCTCGTTCAGGATGTCCTTGATGGCGTTCTGAGCCACCGAAATCACCGGCTGAATCCCCTCCAGCATATAGTAGGCGTTCAGTTTCTTGACAGCGCCCTCCAGCTGGCGGATGTTGTTTTTCAGGTGGTTGGCGATGAATTCCGCCACATTTTCGGGCAGGTCCAGGTGGAGCAGCTCGGCTTTCCGCTTGACGATGGCCACCCGGGTCTCAAAATCCGGCGGCTGGACATCGGCGGTCAGGCCCCATTCAAAGCGGGTCCGCAGACGCTCTTCCAGACTCTTGATCTCCTTGGCGGGGCGGTCCGACGCAATGACAATCTGCTTGTGGGCGTCGTGAAGGGAATTGAAGGTGTGGAAGAATTCCTCCTGGGTGGACTCCTTGCCGGCGATGAACTGGATATCGTCGATCAGCAGCAGGTCGGCCACCCGGTACTTCATGCGGAAGTCCTCGGTGCTGCCCGCCCGGATGGCGGCGATCAGCTCATTGGTGAACTGTTCGCAGGTGACATACATAATCACAAAATCCGGGTGGGTCCGCTTGATTTCGATTTGGATGGCGGTGAGCAGGTGGGTTTTGCCCAGGCCCGACCCGCCGTAGATGAACAGGGGATTGTAGGCCCCCGAAGGGTTGGCCGCCACCGCCTGGGCCGCCGCAAAGGCGAACTGGTTGGACGGGCCCTTGATGAAGTTTTCAAAGGTGAACTCGTAATTGCCCTGGGGGCTGGCGGGGTTCAGGTCGTACTGCTGGGCGAGGACCACTTCATGGGGCGGGGTGCTGGGCACGACGAGCTGAATATCCACATCGAAGCCAAGGACAGACTTGAAAGCCTCCTTCAGCAGCCCGAGGTAGCGGTCACTCACAATCTTGCAGATGAAATCATTGCGCACCGACAGGGTGATATGGCTCGAGTCCTCAAAGCTGACCGGCTCCAGCCCGTCGATGTAAAGGTTATAGGTGGGCTCTGCCATCTGTCCTTTGCAGTAGAGCTGGGCGGCTTCTAATACGTCCTTGAAAGAATCCATAAAAACATCCACTCCATTGAAGTTTTCAACATAGATACCGATACCCTGTCAGTATAACACAAAAAGGCCAAAACGTCCAGAATGGGGGGCCCTATTTATATAATGTAATAAGTATGGGCCGCAAACGGGGGTTCCATGCGGTGATTTGATGTTGTGTCGGGACAGACACTTACCCCCAAAATGTTGTGGATGGAGCGGTTTTCAACGGTCAAAAGTGAAAATGTTGAAAAACTTTGCACAGAAAAATTTTGATGGAAAGCGAAAAAATGCTTGACAGAAGGTAAATTGATGCGATATACTATTAAATCGCAAGCCTGTCCCCTCTGGCCCCGGGTTCTGGGGCGCATTACAGGGGCGCACAAACCGACCGATCGACCCCGCACCCCGGGGGGCAAGTTTTAGGAGGATATCACCATGAAGAGAACGTTTCAGCCCAAGAAGCGCCAGCGCAAGCAGGTTCACGGCTTCCTGACCCGCATGAGCACCAAGAATGGCCGCAAGGTCATCAATGCCCGCCGTGCCAAGGGCCGCAAGAGCCTGACTGTCTGATTACGGCAGGAAAGCCGGCCGGGTTTGTTCCCCTGCGGACCGGGCCCGGGACCGGACAATCAAAGAATGCGCACGAAAAAGGCCGCTGATGGAAATTGGTGGCCTTATTTTTTCAGGAAAAACTGGAATTGTGTGAAAAAATTCGGGCGGCGGTCTTTCAAAGCCGCCCGTTTTTTGCTATACTGACATGGTAAGGCTCTGTATTTCACACAGGACCATGCAAGATAGGAGGCCCGCAGATGCGATACCGTCCGCTGCGGCACAACAGTGAATTCGGGCGGGTCTATGCGCGGGGGAAGGCGTATGTGGACCATGCCCTTGTGCTGTATGTGCTCAAGACCCGCGCCAAACAGACCCGCGTCGGGCTGACTGCCACCAAGAAGGTGGGCTGTGCCGTCCAGCGCAACCGCGCCCGCCGGGTCATGAAGGCAGCCATTGACGAACACCTCGACACCAACATCGGGGGATATAACCTGGTATTTGTGGCCCGTGCCGCCACCCCCCGGCTGAAGAGCTGGCAGGTGTCCCGGGCGGTGGCGCGGCTGTTCCGGCAGGCGGGCCTGCCCGACCGGGCCCAAAATCCCGACACGCCCCCGGCTCCCAGCCGTCCGCCCCGGAAAAAAGACGCCCCTGCGTCCGGCGAGGGCGCCGAACCGTGAACCGCTGGCAGAAGCTCTGCCGGGATGCGCTGTGCGTCCCCATCCGGCTGTACAAGAAATTCATCAGCCCGGGTCTTGGCCGCAACTGCCGCTTCACCCCCACATGCAGCGAATACGCCATCCAGGCCATCCAGGTCCACGGCTGTCTGAAAGGGCTGATCCTGGCCGCCTGGCGGATTGCCCGCTGCAATCCCCTGGGGCGCTGGGGCTACGACCCCGTCCCCGAACCGGGACACTGGCGCAACCCCAACCGGGTCCTTCACCCGGCCCGCGCCCCCAAACGATAATTTAGCTTCTTGTGACGGCCCGGCAGCTGTGAGCGGGCTGTCCCACGCACAAAAAAACGTTCCGCGCTCACAGGCGGGACAGAATGGAAGCGCATATGAGTTTTCTCTACATTCTCGCCTGGCCGCTCGGCTATGTCATGGAGCTGATCTACAACATCATCCCCAACTATGGCTGGGACCTGATCCTCTTCACCCTGCTGATCCGGCTGCTGAGCATCCCGCTGTCCCTCAAACAGCAAAAGAACATGGTGCGGATGACTGCATTCCAGCCCATGATTGAGGAGATCCAGAAAAAGTACAAGGACAAGCCCGACAAACAGCAGGAGGAGATGCTCCGGCTCCAGCAGGATTTCGGCTACAACCCCACTTCGGGCTGTCTGCCCATGCTGCTGAACTTCTTTGTCATGTTCGGCGTCATCGGCGTCGTCTATGAGCCCCTGAACCGCATCTTCCACATCAGCAATGAGCTGCTGACCTCGGCCGGCACCGCCCTGACCAATCTGGGGATTCAGTTCACCAACATCACCCGGGACAACCTCATCATCGAGCAGGTGGTGGCAGGGGAAAAGACCATCACCAGCATCTTCTCGGCGGGCCAGCTGGAGACCATCACCGAGTTCAGCAAGCACATGAGCTTCTTCGGCATCGACCTGACCAAGGTGCCCCAGTACAGCCTGTCGGCGGAAAACCTGCCCCTGCTGGTGTTCCCCATCCTGGCTGTCATCACCAGCTTTGTATCCACCTGGTACAGCATGAACAGCAGCGGCCAGAAGCTCCAGGGCAGCATGAAGACCACCATGTATATCATGCCCCTGATGTATATCTTCTTCTGCTTCACGGTGCCCACCGCATTCTCGCTGTACTATGTCATTTCCAACATCGTGATGGTGCTTCAGAGCGCCGTCATGAAGAAGATCTACGATCCCGAAAAGGTCAAGGCCGAAGTGGCCGCCGAGATTGAGGCCAAGCGGAAGGAACAGCGCCGCGGCGTCAAGAGCACCGTCGTCAAGGTGGTGGACGAAAAGACCGGCGAGACCGTCGAGAAGAACATCTCGGCCAGCGAGATGAACAAGCGCCGTCTGGAGTATGCGCGCAAGCTGGACGAAGAGAAATACAAAGACGAGAGGACTGTGCCTCTGTCTGAGCTGAACCAAACGAAGGAGGAGTGATTGGATGATCCGTTCCAAGGAAGCCACCGGCAAGACGGTGGAAGAAGCGCGGGCGGCGGCCTGTGCTGCGCTGGGGGTCAATGAAGACGACCTGAACGTGAGCTACGAAGTTCTTGAAATGCCCCAGAGCACCGGATTTCTGGGCCTGAAGAAGATTCCGGCCCGGGTGCGGGTCATGGTGGAGGAAGAGGATCCGGCTCCGGCCCCTGCGGAAAAGCCGGTGGTCAAGGCCACCGTCAAGGCCGAGAAGGTAGAGAAAGCCGAGCCGGCCCAGCCCGCCGAACCCGCCGAGAAGGCCGAGGAAGCCCAGCCTGCCGAGGAGGCAAAGCCGGCGGCCAAGCCTGCCAGAAAGCCGGCCGCCCCGAAAGAGGAGCCCAAGGCAGAGCCCAAAACCGCCGCCGCCTCTGTGACGGCCACCCCTGCACCGGTGGACGAGACGCCGGTGCCCATTGACATCGAGTCCAACACCAAGGTGAAAGCCGCGGTGGATTACCTGAAAGAGATCGTCGCCCTGATGGGGGTGGAGAACGTGACCTTCAGCGCCCTGCAAAAGGGAGAGGCCACCATCATCCGTCTGGACGGCGACAAGATGGGTGCCCTGATCGGACGGCGCGGCGAGACCATGGAGAGTCTGTCCTATCTGGCCAGCCTGGTGGCCAATCGCCTGGAAGGCGATTACATCAAGCTGGGCCTGGACGTGGCCGGTTACCGCGGCAAGCGTGAAAACGACCTGACCGCCCTGGCCCAGAAGATTGGCCAGAAGGTCCGCCGCAGCGGCCGCAGCTTCTCGATGGAGCCCATGAACCCCTACGAGCGCCGGATCATCCACTCGGCCATCAGCCAGATGGAAGGCCTGCGCAGCGAGAGCAAGGGCGAGGGCAAGGACCGCCATGTGGTGATCTATTCCACCGAGCCCGGCGCCCAGACCGAGGCCAACGAGCGCCGCGGCGGCCGTCCCGGCCGTGGAGACCGGCGCCAGGGTGACCGCAGCGGCCGCGGCCGCAGTGATCGTTCGGGCCGCGGCGGCAATCGGGGCCGTTCGGGCGGCAATCGCGGGCCCCGGCCTTCCAGCGTGCCTGACCGCACCTATGTGGCGGTGGATGCCGCTGACGCCGCACCCGTCGCACCCAAGCGCAGCCAGCGGGTCGACGACTTCGCCGACCTGGATTTCGGCAAAATTGAACTTTGACCTACTTTTTCTTGAAAGAAAAAGAAGGCAAAAAGAACTTTGCCGGGTACCATTCACTCTGGCCGCTCTTTATGAAGTGACGGATGGTTGCGGACTCTGCCGCGCTCACGTTAGGTCTGGCAACGCAGGCGAGGCACTGCCTGCGGCAGAAACAGCTGAGCCGGAGTTGGGGCCGCCGTCCAATTTTTGCAAGTGCCCTCTGTGGCACGCCGCAAAAATTGGCTAAGCGCAAGAGGATTCTCTGGGCACCATATACCCCCGGGTTTCATCCGGGCACAGCCCGAACATAAAGTAAGTGCGGCGTGGCTGTAACCCGCAGGGCCTGGGAAAGATCGGCCGGCGTGCACGGTACCCAGCAAAAAGTCTTTTGCCTACTTTTC
>CALWZL010000047.1 GCA_944385995.1 uncultured Faecalibacterium sp. | reverse complement strand
ACCGAGACCCTCTGGTCTCTGCTGCGGCGGTGCCGGGTGCCCACCTTTTTGTTTGTGAACAAGATGGACCTGCCCGGTCCCGGCCGGGATGCCCTGCTGGAACAGCTGCGCCGCCGGCTGGGGGAAGGATTTGTGGATTTCAGCGCCCCGGAAGAGGAACGGAATGAAGCTCTGGCCCTTTGTGATGAGCATCTGATGGATGCCTATCTGGCCGGGGAGCCTTTTGACCAGGGGGACATTGTCACCGCCATCGCCCGGCGCCATGTCTTTCCCTGCTGGTTCGGCTCGGCCCTCAAGGTGGACGGAGTGGATGGCCTGCTGGAAGGTCTGGACCGCTGGACCCGTCCGGCCCCGGCGGGGGAACATTTCGGGGCCAAGGTGTTCAAGGTTTCCCAGGATGACCAGGGAGCCCGGCTCACCTGGCTGCGGGTTACCGGCGGCGTCCTGAAAGTCAAGGACACCCTGTCCGGCGGCCCCGAAGGGGAGAGCTGGTCGGGCAAGGCCGACCAGCTCCGGCTCTACTCGGGCGCCAAATACACCCTGGCCAATGAGGTCTATCCGGGCCAGGTCTGCGCCGTCACCGGCCTCACCAGTGCCAGGCCGGGAGAGGGACTGGGAGCCGAGCGGGACGCCGGCGATCCGCTGCTGGAACCGGTTCTGACCTACCAGGTGATTTTGCCCGAAGGAGCGGATGTTCCTGCCGCTCTGGCCAACCTCCGCCGGATTGAGGAGGAAGTGCCGGAACTCCATGTGGTCTGGGATGAGGCCCTGGGTCAGATCCATATCCGGCTGATGGGCGAGATTCAGCTGGAAGTGCTCCAAAGTCTGCTGTCCCGCCGGTTCGGGCTGGATGTGACCTTTGGGGAGGGCGGTATTCTCTATAAGGAGACCATCGCCCAGCCGGTGGAGGGAGTGGGCCACTATGAGCCCCTCCGCCACTACGCCGAAGTGCATCTGAAGATGGAGCCCCTGCCCCCGGGCAGCGGCATCCAGTACGACATCGACTGCCGGGAGGAGGTTCTGGCCCGGAACTGGCAGCGGCTGGTGATCGCCAACCTGGAAGAAAAGGAGCACCGGGGCGTTCTGACGGGGGCGCCCCTTACCGATGTCAAAATTACCCTGATTGCGGGCCGGGCCCACCTGAAACACACCGAGGGCGGGGATTTCCGTCAGGCGGCGCTGCGGGCAGTGCGCCAGGGCCTGATGATGACCAAAAACGTTCTGCTGGAGCCTTGGTATCATTTCCGGCTGGAACTGCCCGCCCAGAACCTGGGCCGGGCCATGAACGACATCCAGCAGATGGAGGGAACCTTCGGCCCGGCGGACCAGGAGGGGGAGACCGCCATCCTGGAGGGTTCGGCTCCGGTCAGCGGCCTGCGGGGCTATCCCCGGGAGCTGGCCGGCTATACCCATGGCCGGGGCCGGATCACCCTGACCCCGGACAGCTACCGGCCCTGCCGCAACGCCGCCGAGATCATCGCCGCGTCGGGCTATGACCCGGAGCGTGACCTGGACAACCCGGCCGATTCGGTGTTCTGCGCCCATGGCGCCGGCTATGTGGTGCCCTGGGACAAGGTGCGGGAGCATATGCACGTGGAGAGCGGCTGGGGCAAGGCAAAGCCCGCCCAGAGCGAGGATTCCCAGCCGGTCCGCCGTGCGGCGTCCTTCCGGGCTTCTCTGGAGGACGACGCCGAGCTGATGAAGATTTTCGAGCAGACCTACGGTCCCATCAAGCGGGACCCCCTGGCAGCCTTCCGCCCGGTCAAGAGCGACCGCCCCGATTTCCAGGCCGAACAGTGGAGCGTTCTGCCCGAATACCTGCTGGTGGACGGGTATAACATCATTTTTGCCTGGGATGACCTGGCGGCTCTGGCCAGGGACAGCCTGGCCTCGGCCCGCCAAAAGCTGATGGACATCCTGTGCAACTACCAGGGATTCAAACAGTGCATCCTGATTCTGGTCTTTGACGCCTACCGGGTGCCGGGAAGTCCCGGCGCCATCGAGCAGTACCACAACATTCACGTGGTGTACACCCGGGAGGCCGAGACGGCGGATATGTACATCGAGCGGGTCACCCACGAGATCGGCCGGGAACGCCGGGTCCGGGTGGCCACCTCGGACGGGATGGAACAGATCATCATTTTGGGCCATGGAGCCTACCGGCTTTCGGCCCGTCAGTTCCGGGAAGAGGTGGACGAAGTGGAACGGGAGATCCGCCGCTTTGTCCGCCGGGAGGAGTAACGATGGAACAGCTGTGTGAGGAGTTTGTCTTTTCCTGTATTCCCACCCGGGTGCAGGAAAGCCATAAGGGCAGTTACGGCCACCTGCTGGCGGTGGCAGGGAGCCGCCGTTACCGGGGCGCCGCCAGCCTGACCGCAGAAGGAGCGCTGCGGACCGGCGCCGGGATTGTGACCCTGGCGTCGGTGGAGCCGGTGTTGGCCGCAGTGACGGCCCGCCTGCCCGAATGCTGTCTGCTGCCCTGCCAGGAAAATGAGGCGGGAGGGATCAGCGCCCAGGGAGCAGATCCCTTGTCGGAGGCCCTCCAAAAGGCCACCGTCCTTTTGATGGGCCCCGGTCTGGGAAATACAGCGGATACCCGGGCTCTGGTCCGGCGGCTGGTGGGGGAGGCCAGAGGAACGGTGGTGCTGGATGCCGATGCCCTGAACGCTGCTGCGGCCCTGCTGGCGGCCGGGGAAGCGATGCCCCGCCCGGCGGGCAGCCTGATTTTAACTCCGCACCCGGGGGAGATGTCCCGTCTGACAGGGCTGACCGCCGCCGAGATTGCCGCCGACCCCGCCGGCATCGCGGCCCGCTATGCCGAACGGTGGGAATGCACCCTGGTTTTGAAAGGCCATCGCACCCTGATTGCGGCCCCGGATGGCCGGATGTGGCAGAACACCACCGGCAACGCCGGCCTGTCCCGGGGCGGCAGCGGAGACGTGCTGGCCGGCATGGTGAGCGGTCTGTCTGCCTGCGGCCTGCCGGCCCCCGAGGCCGCGGCCTGTGCCGTCTGGCTCCATGGAGCCGCTGCCGACCGGACCGCCGACCGGCTGGGACAATACGGGATGCTGCCCCACGATCTTTTGACCGATCTGGGCCAGATCTTCGCCGAACACTACCGATAAAAACAGCGTGCCGTGGTTTTCTGCGGCACGCTGTTTTTGTCATGGACGCTGTTCCAGCGCCAGGAGGGCGGCTTTCCGGTCCAGGCCGCCGGCGTAGCCGGTGAGGTTTCCCGAGGCGCCCACCACCCGGTGACAGGGGATGATGATCCCGATGGGGTTGCAGTGGCAGGCCCCGCCCACCGCCCGGGAGGCTTTGGGACGGCCCACTGCCGCCGCAATCTGGCCGTAAGTCCGGGTTTCGCCGTAGGGAATGGCCTGCAAAGCTTGCCATACCGACCGCTGAAAGGCGGTGCCCTGGGGCCGCAAGGGCAGATCAAAGGCGGTGCGCTGCCCGGCAAAATATTCTTCCAGCTGCCGCTGTGCTTGGGCCAGCAGGGAGGTGGGACAGCTGCCTTCCGGCGGGAGAACATCGCAAAACTGCAGGCTGACCAGGCTGTCCCCCTCCTGGGTCAGACAGAGGGGGCCAAGGGGACTGTTCCAGTGCCAGAGATCCAAAAAGACCGCTTCCTTTCTCGAAAAAATATGCTATACTTTTACTATAGCACAAACCACATTGTTTGGAAAGGGGCGGTCTTATGCTCAAGGCACTGGAAGCCATCATTGCAGATAGTAAAAACATGGTCTTTTTCGGAGGTGCAGGGGTCAGCACCGAGTCAGGCATCCCGGATTTCCGCAGCGTGGACGGGCTGTACAACCAGAAATATGACTACCCGCCCGAGACCATTCTCAGCCATACATTCTGGGAGCAGAACCCGGAGGAGTTCTACCGGTTTTACCGGGACAAGATGATTGTGCGGGGTGCCAAGCCCAATGCAGCCCATCTCCGGCTGGCCAAGCTGGAACAGGAAGGCAAGCTGAAAGCGGTGGTAACCCAGAACATCGACGGACTCCACCAGGCCGCCGGCTCGAAAAAGGTCTATGAGCTCCACGGCAGCGTCCTGCGGAATTACTGCGTCCGCTGCGGCAAGTCCTACGATGTGGAGTTTATCGCAGGCAGCACAGGGGTGCCCCGGTGCACCGACTGCGGCGGCATCGTCAAGCCGGATGTGGTCCTCTATGAGGAATGCCTGAACGAAGTTACCATGGCGGGCGCCATCGGCGCCATCCGCCGGGCGGATACCCTCATCATCGGGGGCACCAGTCTGGTGGTCTATCCGGCGGCAGGGCTGATCCGGTATTTCCAGGGCAAACACCTGGTGGTCATCAATATGCAGCCCACCGGAGCCGACCGCTCCGCCGACCTGTGCATCGCCAAACCCATTGGCCAGGTGCTCAGTGAGGAAATCGACCTGGACGCCGGCACGGTCTGACAAAAAAATCCGGTCCCTTCTGGTAGAATAGCCGGTGCAGGCCTGTATGCCTGCAGGAAGGGGATCGGATTTGTTATGTTGCAGCTTTGTGAACCGGCGGTGCAGCCGCGCCGCCTTTCGGCAGAAGAATTTTGTCTGCTGGCCCGGCGGGAGGCCTCCAGTCTCTACCGTCCCCGCAGTGAGGTGCTGCGGATGCTGACGGTGGGCCAGGCCATGGGGGTATGCGGGTCCCGGGGAGAACCCCTGGCCGCCATGATCGAGCTGCCCCTCACCGCCGATGTGGAAGCGGCGGCGGCGCTGCGGCAGTTTTTGGGCCGCCGCGGCCTGGGCCGTGGGTCGCTGCTGGCCCCGCCGGTGGGAGACCGCAGCCTGTTGCCTGCGCTTTTAAAGGCGGCCCTGGTGCCGGCCTGCCGCCATGCAGGGGCGGGCCCGGTCTGGGCAGTGCTGGAATCCACCCCCGAGGCCGAGGACCTGCTGCCTGTCTATCTGGAGGAAGGGCTGGCCCTGCGGGCGCTCCGCCCGCTGAATGGTCTGGCGCCCTGCTGGCTGTTCACCCGGGTGCCGGGAATGCACCAGGTGGAACCTGTCTGGGTGCCGCTGGCAGACCGGGCGCGGCTGGCCGCTCTGCTGGGCCGGGGCTGGTCGGCGGTGGGCAGCGAAAGCACTGCAGACGGCATGGCGCTGGCCCTCTGCCCGGTGTAAACATAGCCTTTCAGGCCCTTTTTCATCGAGGGACCGAACATAAAAATCTGCAAACAGAGGGGAAGTCAAAGAATGAAGCTGGTTATTTTGGAGAGTTATGTCATGGAGCCCGGGGATCTGGATTGGTCGGGGCTGCGGGCGCTGGTGCCGGATGTCACCGAGTATGTCCGCACCCCCTACGAGGAGATCGCCCGCCGGATCGGGGATGCCGAGCTGGTGGTCCTGAACAAGTGCCGGATGGACGAAAACATTCTGTCCCAGTGCCCCAACCTGCGCTGGGTGGGGATCATTGCCACCGGCACCGACAATCTGGACCTGGCAGCCTGCCGCCGGCACGGGGTCAGCGTGGCCAATGTGCCCGCCTACTCCACCTACAGCGTCGCACAGATGGCCTTCAGCCTGCTGCTGGCGGTCTGCCAGTGCCCCGAGCGGCAGGATCGGGCGGTCCGGGATGGCTATTGGCAGCTGGACGTTCCGGCTGAATATGGCATCCTGCCCCAGGTGGAACTGTACGGCAAGACCTTCGGCGTCTGCGGCTACGGCAACATCGGCCGTCAGACAGCCCGTCTGGCCCGGGCCTTTGGGATGGAGGTGCTGGTCTGGACCCGCACCGTCCGCCCTGAGTACGCCCAGGACGGGGTGACCTTTGTGGATCTGGATACCCTGCTGGCTCAGAGCGACGTGGTCAGCCTCCATTGCCCCGCCACTCCCGCCACCCGGGGCCTGGTAAATGGGGATGCCCTGGCCAAAATGAAGCCGGGGGCCGTTCTGCTGAACACCGCCCGGGGCGCCCTGGTGGATGAGACCGCCGTGGCGGACAGCCTCCGGGCCGGGCATCTGGGCTACTATGCCGCCGACGCCTTTGGGGTGGAACCCCTGCCGGCCGACAGTCCTTTGCGGACGGCGCCCCGCACCCTCTTTACCCCCCATGTGGCCTGGGCCACCGGCGGCGCCCTCAAGCGTCTGATGGAAATCACCGCCCGCAACCTGGAAACCTTCCTGGCCGGGGCAGGGGAAAACATCGTCAACCGGTAACAAAAAGCCCCGCCCGCCGCGGGAAAGCGGCAGGCAGGGCCAACAGGGAGACTTTTTGCAGCGGTCCTTTCAGGGGCCGCTTTTTTCGTTTACAGGGTGTACATGGCGGCGTTGATGGACATGGTGTTGGGGTCGCTGCCCTCCTCGTCGTCCTCTTCCTCGTCGATGGGCAGCACTTGGAAGGAGCCGTTGGCCACCGCTTCCACCGCGCTCTGCAGCTCGGACTTGCAGAAGATGGCCCCGCAGTTGAACAGGGACAGGTGCTCCAGCACGTCGGCGGGGGTCAGGTCGCCGGTCAGGGTCACCTTGGGGCAGGCCACCAGGGTCAGACCCTCGGGGAAGGCATCCAGCAGGTTTTTGTCCACCGTCATCTTGATCTTGTCAAAGAGGGGCTTGCCCGGCAGGTAAAAGACCTCGCCGTCCAGCACCGTCTCAGGGATGGCGTCCAGGGTGTCGGCCATGGCCTCGGGGAGGTAGACATCCCCCTCCACCTGCAGGTATTCCAGATCGCCCAGGGCCTCGGCACAGTCGGCGGTGAGGTACAGATCCCCCAGCACCACCAGACTGTCGCCGTACCGGCGGAGGCCGGCGGCATTGAGGGTCAGGTCGTCCTGTACCACCGAGGTGCCGTCGGGCAGAATTACCATCCGGGTGTCGGCGTCGAACAGGGGGGCCAGGCTCTCGGCCAGCGTCTCGCTGACGTAGGCCTCGGGAACCATGAAGCGGACCCCCTTGCTGGCCAGCTCGTCGCCGTCGAGCTCGCTGTCCACGGCGATCAGCCGCTTGGCCGCCCAGTACAGACGGGGCTCAGCCCGCAGGGCAAAGGATTTGTCCAGCACGGCGTTGTTTTTCAGGATGACCGCTCCTTCCGGGTAGGTGTAGAGCTTGCCGTTGATGGCGGCCTTGCTGGCCAGGACGGTGGCCAGGAAGTCGGGGCAATAGACGGTGCCGTTGATGGTCATCCCCATATACTGGCGCAGGGCGTCGCCGGCGTCGGGGGTGATGGTCATGGTGCCGTTGATGAGGAGATACTGGCGGCCGTTGGGAGTGTTTCGGCCGGTGAAGGTGGTCTTGCCGTTGATGGTGTTGAGGGTGGTCTCGTCGTCCAGGTCGATGCTCTTGGAGCAGTTGATCCGAACGTTGTGGCGGGCCATCATGGCCCGGGCGCTGGGGCTGGTGATGATGAGGGCCCCGTTGATGTCGATGGCTTCAAAGTTGTCCAGGGTTTCTTCCTGGACCCGGCGGGCGTCGCAGATGGCGGCATTGATGCTCAGTTTTTTCATGATTTATTCCTCCTTGAGATCTTCTTTTAAAACAGCACGGATGCGGTGCAGACGGGTGCGGATGGTGGCGGCAGGCTGGCCGGTGAGCCGGGCCAGCTCGGCGGCGGTGTACCCTGCATCATACCGCAGGGTGAACAGGGCGCGGTCGTTGTCGGCCAGATGGGAAAGAACGCTGTTCAGCTCGACTTGTCCCATGGCGGAGGCGGCGGTATCGTCGGCCGGCTCCTCGCCGGGGGGCGGGGTGAACCGTTCCAGCAATTCCTGCTCTTTGGCCGAGCGTCGGACGCTGTCGCAGAACAGGTTGTGAGCCGTCTCAAACAGCCAGCTTTTCTGCTGGGCCGTGCTGAGGGTATTCAGCAGGGATTGATTGCCCAGCGCCCGGAGAAAGGTCTCCTGGGCCAGATCTTCGGCCCGGCCCTCGTCCCGGGTCATCCGGCAGCAGAACCGGACCAGCTTGTCCCAGAAGTCGTCGTACAATGTTTCCCACACAGTTTGTTTCACCTCCTGCCGCGGCTGCTTGCCTGTTCCTGGCCGCCTTCTGTCTGTAGGACGAACGGCGGCGGCAAAGTGTTTCAGCAAATCTGAAAAAATTCAAAAAAATCAGCCGGCAGGGAAAACCCTTGCCGGCTGGCGCTGTGTTTGGATGAATCAGTGCAGGATGCCGCTGTCCCGGATGGAGCGAACTGCTTCAGCGATCTGCTCGGCGGGCATGGTCAGAGCAAAGCGGACATAGCCCTCGCCCAGAGGCCCGAAGCTGGAGCCCGGGGTACACAGGACGCCGCTCTTTTCCACCAGGTCCATGCAGAAGTCCATGCTGCTGGTGTACCGCTCAGGAATGGGCGCCCAGACGAACATGCTGCCGTGGCTGTCGGGAACGCTCCAGCCGATGGACCGCAGGCCGCCGCAGAGGGCATCCCGGCGCTGCTGGTAGACGGCGCACTGGTCCTTGACCATGTCCAGGGGACCGGTCAGGGCGGCGATGGCTGCCTTCTGGATGGGCAGGAACATGCCGAAGTCGATCTGGCCCCGCAGACGGCGGAAGGCGGCCACCACGTCGGGCCGGCCCACCAGGAAGCTGATCCGGGCGCCGGTCACATCAAAGCTCTTGGACAGGCTGAAGAATTCCACGCCCACATCCATGGCGCCGGGGGTGTTGAAGAAGCTGTGGCCCTCGGCCCCGTCAAAGATGATGTCGCTGTAGGCGTTGTCGTGGATGATGAGGATATCGTATTTCTTGGCAAAGGCCACCAGCTCCTCATAGAGGGCGGGATTGCCCACGCTGCCCACCGGGTTGGCGGGCAGGGAGACGATCATATATTTGGCCCGGCGGGCGACATCCTCGGGGATGCCGGCCACATAGGGCAAAAAGCCGTGCTCCTTGACCAGGGGATAGTAGTAGGGCTCGGCCCCGGCCAGCTTTGCCCCCGCGATAAAGACGGGATAGCAGGGGTTGGGCAGAAGGACGGTGTCCCCCTCGTCGCACAGAACCATCCCGATGTGGCCGCAGCCTTCCTGGCTGCCGTTGCAGCTGGCCACCTGGTCGGGGGTGATTTCGACGCCGAAACGCCGCTTATAATAGGAACAGACTGCCTGGAGCATCTCGGGCAGGTCCCGCAGGCTGTACTTCCAGTTCTCGGGGTCCTGGGCTGCGTCCAGCAGAGCCTGCCGGATGTGGGGCGCAGGTGCAAAGTCGGGGGTGCCGACGCTCAGGTTGTAGATCGTCCGGCCCTCAGCCTCCAAAGCCACTTTTTTCTCGTTCAGTGCTGCGAAGATTTCGTCTCCGAACAGCTTCATCCGCTTGGAAAATTCCATCCTTTTCCCTCTCCTTTTTATATGCCTCGCATGTTTTGACCATTTTAGCACGTTTTGACATCCAATGCAACCGCCTCAGTCGATGGTGGAAGCAGTCCGGCCCACCCCCAGGACGGCGGTGGTCAGCTTGGTCCAGGTGTTGCAGCCGCAGACACCGTCCACCAGCAGCCAGTTGCGGCGCTGGTAGCCCCGGAGGGCGTTTTCAGTCATGGTGCCGAAGATGCCGTCGATGACATTGCCGGTAGGATAGCCCAGGGTGGACAGGGCGTCCTGGAGCACCATCACATAGCAGCCCCGGCTGCCCCGGCGGAGGGTGGGGTAACCCGCGCCGGTGCTGGTGCAGGCCGGCAGGCCATACCAGCGGTCAAAGTGGACCCAGGTGGGCGTCTGGGACAGGGGCTCCACATAGCCCCATGCACCGGTGCGGACGGCCGCGTTGAAAATTTCGGTGCGGTTGGCGCTGGTGGTGTTCTGGCCCACATCAAAGGCCACCCCGGCGTAGTGCTGGCTGCGGGTGCCGTGGCCGCCCTCCCAGATCCGGCGGAAGGCATAGCCCACATAGATGCCCCGTCCATACCGGCGGCGGGTCAGATTCCAGGCCTCCATGGCCGCCGTGGTGGTCCAGAGGGTGGGACTGCCCGACTCGCCCCGGAATTCCCGGACCTTGAGGGTGGTCTCGGTGCTGTAGGGCATGGGGTCGTTTTCGTTGATGTTGGGATAGGTGTAAATGCGGTTGGCGTATTCGTCATAGATTAACAGGCGTGCCATTGGTTCAGTCCCCCTCTACAGCGCCGGTTTCCTGGGTGATGGCGCCAATGCTGATGGCGTTGGTCAGCAGGGCCAGACCCAGGGATTCAGCGGCGGTCCAGGTGTCAGCGTCTACGGTGCCGGTCTGAGGCAGGCCCAGCAGAGCCTGCAGGGTGCGGGTACCGTCGGCCACATCCTCGGTATAATCGGCGGTGACGCCGGGACTGCTGACATCGTCATAGTAGTAGGCGATGCGGGCCAGCAGGGTGGTGTAATAGAGGACGGCATCGCCGGTGGAGCCCACCACCAGCGGAGAGCCGGGATAGTCCATCCGTGTCAGAGAGATAACTGGACCGGACAGACGCAGACGGTTGACCTGGGCATAGAGGGTATCCCAGGTGGCCCGGCCCACCACGCCGTCGGCGGTGAGGCCGAACAGCCGCTGGAAGGCCTTGACGGCGGCCTCGGTGCCGGCGCCGAAGTTTCCGTCGATGGACACCGAAGGAATGCTGGAGTCGTAGGAGTGCATCAGATAGAGATAGTACTGGAGTTCCCGGACGGCCCGGCCGGTGGAGCCGCGGCGGAGGGTGCCGGGGAAGTCACCGGGCCGCAGGCTGGAGGACAACAGGTCGTTGGCGATGTCGGTGTAGACCTCCCGGAGCTTGTTCCAGGTGGTGCGTCCCACCACGCCGTCGTCGGTCAGGCCGAAATACCGCTGGAAGGCGGCCACGGCCCGGCGGGTGCTGGGTCCAAAGATGCCGTCCACGCTGGGATTGTTGAGGCCGGTGTAGACGGTGCGGGCGATCTTGAGCCAGAACTGCACCAGACGGACATTCTGGCCGGTGTCGCCCTCCCGCAGGGCAACGCCGGGGTAGGCGTTGGGGATGCCGTTGTCCACCTGAATGCTGCGGTACTGGGCATAGATGGCATTCCAGGTGGTCTCACCCACCACGCCGTCCACCGTCAGTCCGTACCGCTGCTGGAAGGCCCGGACGGCGGCGGCGGTGCCGCTGCCATAAACGCCGTCCACCGTCACCGACGGGATGGAGGAGACATACTGGCTGATGGTATTGAGCCAGAACTGCAGCTGCTCCACAGCGCCGCCCCGGGAGCCGACCCGCAGGGTGGTGCCGCCCCAGGTGCCGTCGGACAGGACGCCCGACAACGTCTCGCCCTCGCTGGTGAGTTCGGCCAGATCTTTCACCGACACATAGATATAGCTGATCTTGTACCAGGTCTGGCGGCCCACCACCCCGTCGGCGGTGAGGTTGAACTGCTGCTGGAACCGCTTGACGGTGGCCTCCATCTGGCTGCCGAAGATGCCGTCCACCGTCAAAGTTCCCAGGAAGGGGTAATCCTTGGCGATCCGGTTGAGCTGCCGCTGAAGGGTAAAGACACTGGCGCCCCGGTCGCCCCGCCGGATCGGGCTGCCGGGGTAGCTCTCGGGAATCGAAGCGATGTTGTTGGTGCGGACAATTTCGATGTTGCTGCCGTAGTAGTACTTCAAGATGCTGAGGGCGTTGCGTCCCTGTTCGGCCAGGGAGACGGTACCCCACTGCTTGAGTCCGGCGCAGGAGACGCTCTTGCCGTCGCAGTACTCGGTGTAGTAGGGGTTGACGGTGCCGGTCTTGCGGACGTAGGTGTTGAAGATGTCGTCGGTCAGATTGACCATGACTTCAAAGATGGTCCGGCCGTGGACATAGTACTGGTCGTAGCTGGTGGAGTTGGTGATGTTGAACTTGTAGCCCTTGCTGGGGTACCATTCGGTGTAGATGCGGTTGAGGGCCAGGGAAATCTGGCAGTG
>CALWZL010000046.1 GCA_944385995.1 uncultured Faecalibacterium sp. | reverse complement strand
GACTATCACCCGGTGTCCGACCCCAGCCGGCTGATGCCCCATCAGGTCATCGGGGAAATTTGCAGCCAGTGCGGCCCCGAGGCGGTCTACGTCACCGACGTGGGCCAGCACCAGATGTGGGCGGCCCAGTACCTGCGCCACACCAAGAGCCGCGGCTTCATCACCAGCGGCGGCCTGGGCACCATGGGCTTTGGCTACGGCGCCGCCATCGGCGCCCAGATGGCCCTGGGCCGGGATCAGCGGGTGGTGATGCTGACCGGCGACGGCTCCTTCCATATGAACCTCAACGAGGCATGCACCGCCGTCAGCTACAACCTGCCCATCATCACCGTCATCTTCAACAACCAGGTCCTGGGCATGGTCCGGCAGTGGCAGACCGCCTTCTACGGCAAGCGCTATTCCCAGACCGACCCCCACCGCAAGACCAACTTTGTCAAGCTGGCCGAGGGCTTCGGCCTCAAGGGCTATCACTGCGAGAACCTGGCCCAGTTCCAGGCGGCCTTTGCCGAGGCGCTCAAAAACGACGGTCCCACCTGGATCGAGTGCATGATTAGCAAGGACGAAAAGGTGCTGCCCATGATTCCGGGCGGCGGCGACATCAACGACATCATGATGGAATAAAGGAGGTACCGGTATGGATCGAACCGAAGAACAGCGCAAGGTGGTCAGCCTGCTGGTCGACAACCAGACCGGCGTTCTGGCACGGGTGTCCAGCCTGTTCACCCGCCGGGGCTTCAACATTGAGAGCCTGACCGTGTCAGCCACCAATGACCCCACCATCAGCCGGATCACCGTGACGGTGTACGGCGATGAAAACCGGCTCAACCAGCTTCTGCTCCAGACCGAGCGGCTGGAGGTGACCCGCCAGGTCTTTGTCCTGGACGACAAGAAGGCCCTGCAGCGGGAGCTGCTGCTTTTGAAGGTGGCGGCCACCGTGGTCAACCGGGCCGAGCTGCGGGAGATTGCCAGCATCTACAAGGCAAAGATCATCGACCTTTCTCCCGACAGCATGGTCTTTGAACTGACCGGCAGGCCCGACAAGATCGACGCCTTCCTGCGGATGTTTGAGGGCTACACCATTTTGGAGCAGTGCCGCACCGGCGTGACGGCCATGGAGCGGGGCGGGATGCACCAGCGGATGCAAAAGCCGCCCCAGGAGATTCGGGCGGTGCAGTTCCCGCTGCCCGGCCAAAGCTGCCCCAAGAAATAAATCAGGTTTTTCGCTCCTCGAGAGGGGGACGGGAAGATAGATCCGTTGGCATTCTGAATCGAAACAAAAGTAAAAGGAGAAATGCTATTATGGCGATCAAAAAGTATTACGACAGCGACTGCAACCTGGGTGTGCTGGACGGCAAGACCGTTGCCATCATCGGCTTCGGCAGCCAGGGCCATGCCCACTCCGAGAACCTGGCCGAGAGCGGCGTCAACGTCGTCGTTGGCCTGCGGAAGGGTTCCGGCCACTGGGCCAAGGCCGCTGAGTTTGCCGCCAATCACCCCAACTTCCAGGTGATGGAAGTGGAAGAGGCTGCCAAGGCCGGCGACGTGGTCATGATGCTGGTTCCTGATGAGCTGTGCGCCGACATCTACTACAAGCAGGTGGCTCCCTACATGACCGAGGGCAAGGCTCTGGCTTTTGCCCACGGCTTCAACATCCACTTCAAGACCATCACCCCTCCCAAGAATGTGGACGTTATCATGATCGCTCCCAAGGGCCCCGGCCACATTGTCCGCCGCCTGTACACCGAGGGCGAGGGCTGCCCCTCTCTGATCTGCGTGGAGCAGGACTACACCGGTAAGGCCAAGGAGATCGCCCTGGCCTACGCTTCCGGCATCGGCGCAGGCCGCGCCGGCATCCTGGAGACCACCTTCCGCGAGGAGACCGAGACCGACCTGTTCGGCGAGCAGGCTGTCCTGTGCGGCGGCGTCTGCGAGCTGATCCACGCCGGTTTCGACACCCTGGTGGAGGCCGGCTACGCCCCCGAGATGGCCTACTTTGAGACCTGCCACGAGATGAAGCTGATCGTCGACCTGATCAACGAGGGCGGCTTCTCCAAGATGCGCTACTCCATCTCCAACACCGCCGAGTACGGCGACTACCGCACCGGCAAGCGCCTCATCACCGAGGAGACCCGCAAGGAGATGAAGCAGATCCTGACCGAGATCCAGGACGGCACCTTCGCCTCCGAGTTCCTGACCGAGATGAGCGACAAGGGCGGCCGCAAGGTCCACTTCCTGGCCCAGCGCCGGATGCAGGCCGAGCATCCCATCGAGAAGGTGGGCGCCGAGCTGCGCAGCATGATGAGCTGGCTGAACAAGTAACTTCTGCTCTTTTCCGGCCCCGGTGGCGACGCCGGGACCGGTTTTTTGTCAGGACAAGGAGGAGAACCCCATGAGAAGCGACAATGTGAAAAAGGGCGCCGAGCGCTCCCCCAACCGGAGCCTGTTCTACGCCCTGGGCTATACCCCCGAGGAGCTGGACCGGCCCCTGATCGGCGTGGTGTCGGCCTACAGCGAGATCGTCCCCGGCCACATGAACCTGGACAAGATCGCCGACGCGGTCAAGGCCGGCGTCCAGATGGCCGGCGGCACCCCCATTCTGATGCCCGCCATCGGCGTCTGCGACGGCATTGCCATGGGCCATGTGGGCATGAAATACAGCCTGCCCAGCCGTGAGCTGATCTGCGACAGCGTCGAGACCATGTGCCAGGCCCACCAGCTGGACGGCCTGGTGCTGGTGCCCAACTGCGACAAGATCGTGCCCGGCATGGTGATGGCGGCCTGCCGGCTGGATGTGCCGGCGGTGGTCTGCTCGGGCGGGCCCATGCTGGCCGGCACCTACGGCGGCGAGGAGGTCAGCCTGAGCAAGATGTTTGAGGCGGTGGGCGCCTACAAGGCCGGCATGATCGACGACGCCCAGCTGGAGGACTGCACCTGCAACTGCTGCCCCAGCTGCGGCAGCTGCTCGGGCATGTACACCGCCAACAGCATGAACTGCCTGTGCGAGGCGGTGGGCATCGCCCTGCCCGGCAACGGCACCATCCCGGCGGTCTACTCCAAGCGGCTCCAGCTGGCCAAGCATTCGGGCATGGCCATCATGGAGCTGGTGAAGAAGAACATCACCGCCCGCCAGATCATCAACGAGCGGTCCCTGCGCAACGCCCTGACCTGCGACATGGCCCTGGGCTGCTCCACCAATACGGTGCTCCACCTGCTGGCCATCGCCCACGAGGCGGGGGTCCCCATCGACCTGAAGATGTTCAACGAGATTTCGGCCCGCACCCCCAACCTGTGCCACCTGGCCCCGGCCGGTCCCACCCATATGCCCGACCTGTACGCCGCCGGCGGCATCCCGGCGGTCCAGGCTGAGCTGGCCAAGAAGGGCCTGCTGGACCTGGATGTCCCCACCGTCACCGGCAAGACCCTGGGCGAGAACATCCAGGGCGCCCATATCCTGAACGAGAAGGCCATCCGGCCCATTGACAACCCCTACAGCGAGACCGGCGGCCTGCAGATCCTCTGGGGCAACATTGCCCCCGACGGCTGCGTGGTCAAGCGCAGCGCCGTGGCCCCCGAGATGCAGCAGCACAGCGGCCCGGCCCGGGTCTTCAACAGCGAGGACGAGGCCATTGCCGCCATCTATGCCGGCAAGATCGTCCCCGGCGACGTGGTGGTCATTCGGTACGAAGGCCCCCGCGGCGGCCCCGGCATGCGTGAGATGCTGAATCCCACCTCGGCCCTGGCCGGCATGAAGCTGGACACCACCGTAGCCCTCATCACCGACGGCCGGTTCTCGGGCGCATCCCGCGGCGCCGCCATCGGCCATGTCAGCCCCGAGGCCGCTTCGGGCGGCCCCATCGGCCTGATCGAGGAGGGCGACACCATCTCCATCGATATCCCGGGCGCCACCATCACCCTGGAGGTGTCGGAGGAGGAGCTGGCCGCCCGCCGCGCCCGCTATGTGGCCCCCGAACCCAACATCCGCACCGGCTGGCTGAGCCGCTATGCCCGGATGGTCACCAGCGCCAACCTGGGCGCCGTCCTCCAGTAACCTACTTTTTCGAGAAAAAGTAGGCAAAAAGCTTTTCACTGTGTACCGGGCAACTCTGGCCGCACTCACGTTACGGCCAGACGGCGGCAAACCCCTGCATCTTAGTCGGCGTTTGGGCTGCGCCCGGGTACACCGGAAAGGCTCGTTTCACCCATTCTTATAACCAAATCCCTGCTCCTGTCCCGGAGCGGGGATTTTTTATTTGCCCCCTGCGGCCTGTGGCCGCCGCCACCGGGGGCGTTGACCTAAAAACTGCTCCCTCACCCATCAGGGTGGGGGAGTATTCTTTTTGCCATAAACTGCTCTATTTTTGTTTTGATCGAAACCCACCGGGTTGCGGTGCCCTGTTTTTGCAGCGCGCCGCGGCGGGCGCTTGCAAAAAACAGACCGCTGCCCCTGCTCCGCCTCGCCTGTATCTGCCGCAGGCAGCGGCTCGGCTGCGCAGCCCCCGCCCATAGCGGTTCCCCCGGCCCTGCGGGCCCGCCCCGGCGGGGCTCCTGATTTTTTCTCCCGCATCCACAAAGTGCGGGCTTGCTTTTTGGCAGGTACAGCAAAAAGCCCTCAAGCGGAAAAGAGCAGTCTGTGGTTTAGAGCCCCGGCAGGGGCGGCGGCGCAGCCGCGGGGGGTTCATCTGAGGGCGGCGGGTGGGTTTAGATCATCAATCAAAACAAAGAAAAACAGCAACCGCCCCCAGGACAAAACCCGGAGGCGGTTGTTTGGTATATAAGAGAAAGGGCTGTCAGGCGTGCTTGGTTTGCAGGGCCTTTTTTTCCTGCATTCCTTTCAGGACGTTGTAGCCCACCACGCCGCAGATGACCACCGCCGCGCCGATGAAGGCGAAGCGGCCGACCTTTTCGCCGTAAAAGACCGCCACCAGCAGGGGATTGAGAACCGGTTCGATGCCGGATACCAGGCTGGCCGTGATGGCGGGGGTGGTGCGCAGGCCGTTGGTCAGGAGGATGTAGGCCACCGCCACCTGAAAGACGCCCAAAATCACCAGACTGGTGAGGGCGGTGGGGGAGAAGTCGGTTTCCCGCACCAGGAAGGGCAGACCGGTGACGGCCGAGAGGACATCACCCCAGAACACCGAGGAGATGGCGTCACTGTCGGGGAAGTCGTTCAGCAGGAACACCCCGCCGTAGGCGGCGCCGGAGAGCACCGCCAGCAGGTTGCCCAGGGCGCCGCCGGCTTCCAGGCTGTCCACAAAGAAGAACAGCACCCCGCCGAACACCACCGCACAGGCGGCGAGGTCCAGTTTTTGGGGGCGGCGCTTCCAGAACAGGGCCGAAAAGACGATGACAAAGATGGGGGCGGTGAACTGGAGGACGATGGTGTTGGCGGCGGTGGTCAGCTTGTTGGCCACCGAATAGAGGGCGTTGGTGCCGAAGATGCACAGAGACCCCAGAAAGACCCACCGGTTGAACCGCGGCTTATGCCGGATGAGGGCCAGATAAATCCCGATCACCACCAGGGCAATCATGGTGCGGCCGCCGTTGATGGACATGCCGTTCCAGGGAATCACCTTGATGCACAGCCCGCCGATGCTGTACAGCAGAGCGGCCAGAAAGACGCACAACGTGCCGGTGTGTTTGTTCATAGGATGCCTCCGTTTCTGGGTCCCGGGGAGAAAGGTTCAGCCCGCCGGCGAGGCGGGAACCGGCCGCCCGGCCAGACTGAAATCGATTCCTTTTGCCGAATTGTTTTTCCGCGCCCGGCTCCGGCGCTGAATCTGTGAACGATTCCAGAAGGCGGGGCCGGTTCTGGCCTGCCGTTTGGCGGGCACTTTTTTATCATAGCACAACTGCCCGGGCGCTGCAATGGGCGTCAGCGGACCCGGCAAAGTTTATGGACAAACAGGTCGATCTGACGGTTGACAAAGGTGGGATTGTCGGCGTTGGCGTTGTGGCCGGCGGCGGGCACCCAGACCAGGGGCAGACCCTCCCCCTTGGCCCAGGCCCGGTTGTAGCGCCTGGTGGAGGCGGCCTGATCCTGTTTGCCGCACAGCAGCAGGGCGGGGCAGTCGATCCGGTAGGGAAGGTTGGCGGCCATGGCGTCGGCCAGAATGCGGTAGCCGTGCCCCGCCAGGGCGGCGTATTCCTCCGGGTTGTAGTTGTCCATCATCTGCCGCATCAGGGCCTGACCGTAGAGGGTTTGGGCGCAGCCGGCGGGGCCGGCGGCCCGCAGCGCCTCCCAGGGGATAACCCGGTAAACCGGTTCGCAGTGGCGCAGCAGCCACAATTCCCAGCTGGTGGTGTACTGACGCTTGAGGGGCGCCGAGTCGATGGAGATCAATCCGGCGGCCTCGCCGGGATAATGCTGGACAAAGCACTGGGCCACATAGCCGCCCATCGACTGGCCGATCAGACAGAAATGGTGGATTTGTTCCCGCTGTAAAATGCCGTGGAGCCAGTCGGCCATATCCCGCAGGGTGAAATGGAGGGAAAAGGGACGGGATTCCCCGTGACCGGGGGCATCCCAGGCCAGCAGGCGCCAGCGCCCCGCAAAGGCTTCCAGCTGGCGCTGGAACAGGCGGTGATCTGCGGTCAGGCCGGGCAGAAAGATGAGGGTCATATCCCCCGGCGCGCTGAAATCGGTCCAGTAAATGATATCGCCGCTTTGGGTCGGAAAAACCTGAATGTTCATGGATTGCCTCCTGCAATGGGTTTGGACCGATTATAGCAGGTCTTGCATCCGGCTGCAATCCAAAAAACAACCGGGGGACAGGCTGTATTTTTGGGTATTTTTCTGTCATGCCGGTGGAGCGGCTCGCCTGGCGATCCTTTCTGGCCGGTGCAATCATCGGCTGAAGCGGGGGTTCCATGGCTTTGTTCCCTCCTTGCGGTCGGAATCCCGCCGCGCAAAACAAAAACCGCCTGCCCCGGCGGGGGCGGGCGGTCCTGGGGGAAAATGCTGCCTGATGCAGAGGCTGAGATGCGCGCAGATCAGCCTTTCTGCTGCAGCCAGAAGAAGCCGTAGGGAGGCAGGGTGACCGAGCCGGAGAAGGTCGGTTTCTTCTTGCCGGCGGCGGTCATGTCGCAGTAGGTGCCGTCGGGCAGGGCGACCTCTTTGGTGTCGCCGCCGAAGTTGAACAGGCCCACCAGGGTCTGTTCGCCGCCGGTGCGGGCCAGGCCCAGCACAGCAACGTCGCCGGTGTCCAGGGTGTGGACCTCGGCGGAAGCCTCAAAGGCGGGATTGGCGCGGCGGAGGGTTTCCAGCTGGTGGAGGCCCTGGAAGATTCGGCCGGCGGGGGTCTTGGGGTCGTTCCGCTGGGCGGCGCGGTCCCAGGGCAGGCGTCCCCGGTGGATGTAGCGGCTGTCGGCGGCCTTGGCGGGATCGTCCTTGTAGCTGTAATCGTTCAGCTGGCCAATCTCGTCGCCGCTGTACAGCATGGGGATGCCCGACTGGAACAGCATCATGGCGTGGAGGGTCAGATCGAAGCGGATGGCGACATCCATGGCGGCGTCGTCTCCCTCAAAGCCGGCCTTCTCCAGGCCGCACATGCTGGCGGTGGTGCCGCAGAAGCGGGCGTCGCCGGTGGTGGGATCATCGTTGTACAGCTCGCCGCGGCTGACGCTGCCGGGGGTGTGGCCCTGGAAGAACTCGTTGAGGTACTTTTTGTGGGGCACCTCGTCCATCCCCCAGGTCTTGAGGGTGTCGTAGTCCAGGCCCCAGCCGATGTCGTCGTGGCACCGCAGATAGTTCAGGAACACATACTCCTTGGGCAGGGTGTTGACGCTGTCCAGCTGCTTGCGCAGCAGGCGGGTGTCCCGGGTGGCGACGGTGTGCCAGGTGGTGCACATGGTGGTCACATTGTACAGCAGATGGCATTCGGGTTTGTCCACTGTGCCGAAGTAGGGCACCACCTTCACCGGCTCCATCACCACTTCGCCCAGCAGGATGACAGAGGGACAGACGATCTCGCCGATCATCCGCATCATCCGCACGATGGTGTGGACCCGGGGCAGGTTGCGGCAGCTGGTGCCCAGCTCTTTCCAGATGTAGGGAACTGCGTCAATGCGGATGATGTCCATGCCCTGGTTGGCCAGGAACAGGAAATTGTACATCATCTCATTGAACACCCGGGGATTGCGGTAGTTCAGGTCCCACTGGTAGGGATAGAAGGTGGTCATGACGTACCGGCCGTCGTCCAGGCGGGTGAAGTTGCCGGGGGCGGTGGTGGGGAACACCTGGGGCACCGTCTTTTCGTATTCGGCGGGGATTTCGGGGTTGTCAAAGAAGAAATACCGGCTCATGTACTCCCCGTCCCCGGCCAGGGCCCGCCGGGCCCACTCGTGGTCACAGCTGGTGTGGTTCATGACAAAGTCCATGCAGACATTCATGCCCTTGTCGTGGCAGGCGGCGGTCAGCTGCTCCAGGTCCTCCATGGTGCCCAGGTCAGGCCGGACGGTGCGGAAATCCGCCACCGCGTAGCCGCCGTCGTCCCGGCCCTTGACGGTGTTCAGGAAGGGCATCAGGTGGATGCAGTTGACCCCTGCCTCCTCCAGATAGTCCAGCTTGCCGCGCACCCCGTTCAGATTGCCGGCGAAGTTGTCGATGTAGAGCATCATGCCCAGCAGATTGCGGTGTTTGTACCACTCCGGCTCGGCTTCCCGGGCGGCATCCCGTTCCTTGAGGGCGGCGGAGCGCATTTCGGCGAAACGGTACATCTGGTTGCACAGCTCGGCAAACATGGACCCGTTGTCATACAGTTCCATGTACAGCCAGCGCAGCTCGTCGTGGTGGCGGGCGAGGCGGGCTCTAAAGAGGGCGTCTTCCTGTTCGGTCATTCTGTATCCATCCTTTCAATCATGATCTGCAGGGCGGGATAATCACCCTGCATGATCGGCAGTGTCAATCCGGCATGGCAGAGAGCCGCGCCGGTGTAGATATGTTGGGTCAGGCTTTCGCGGTAGCGGGCGGCGGGGTCCAGGCCCTTCAGACGGAGATGGATGGGCCAGGGATTGGCCTGGGGGTCGATGACCACCAGGCTGACCACGGCGCGGCTTTTGTCCGGGGCGGTAAACTGCCAGGCCGTGAAACAGGTGTCGGCCAGCGCGTCGGTGAGGCGGTCGTAGCGGCCCTCCAGCAGCAGGGGCTGCAAGGCCTTGTACTGCTGAATCTGGACCCGGACCAGGTCCTTTTCTTCGTCGGTCAGCTTCTGGAGGTCCAGTTCATACCCAAAAGCGCCTGCCATGGCCACGGTGGCCCGGGTGGACAGCAAGGTGCTGCGGCCGGTCTGGTGGTTGGGGGAGGCCGAGACATGGCTGCCCATGGCGGCGGGGGGATAGCCGAAAGAGGTGCCGTACTGGATTTTGATCCGGTGGATGGGGTCGGTGTCGTCGCTGCACCAGATCTGGGGGCAGTAGGCCAGCATCCCGGCGTCGAACCGTCCGCCGCCGCCGGCGCAGCCCTCCAGCAGAACCTCGGGGAAATCCCGGGTCAGACGGCCCAGCAGGTCATACAGGCCCAGCATGTACCGGTGGAAGGCCTCGCCCTGACGGCCCGCCGGCAGGGCATGGCTGAACACGTCGGTCATGTTGCGGTTCATGTCCCACTTGATGTAGGAGATGTCGTGGCTGGCCAGCAGCCGATGGAAAACCTGATACAAATACTCTACCACATCAGGGCGTCCCATGTCCAGCACCAACTGACTGCGGCCGGTGGCGGGAGAGCGTCCGGGGGCCGCCAGAACCCATTCGGGGTGGGCGGCATAGAGGGCGGTACCGGGGCTGACCATCTCGGGCTCAATCCACAGGCCGAACAGCAGGCCCATCTCCCGGACCCTGCCGATCAGCTGGTCCAGGGTGCAGCCCAGCTTTTCCTCGTTGCACTCCCAGTCGCCCAGGCCGCTGCGGTCGTCCACCCGGCTGCCGAACCAGCCGTCGTCCAGCACCAGCATCTCGACGCCCAGCTCTTTGGCCTGACGGGCGATGTCCCAGATTCGCCGGGCATCAAAATCCATATAGGTGGCTTCCCAGTTGTTGATGAGGACCGGCCGGGGACGGTCCCGCCAGACACTGCGGATGATGTTGTGCTGGAGGAAGTGGTGGTATTGCCGGGACAGCAGGCCCAAACCCGCCGCGCTGTAGCTGAACAGCACCTCGGGCGCGGCGAACCGTTCGCCGGGGTTCAGGGTCCAGCAGAAGTCGTCGTCGCTGATGCCTGCCACCAGACGGGTGGAGTGCATCTGGCTCAGCTCGCACTCGATCTTGAAGTTGCCCGAATAGACCAGCATGGCCCCCAGACATTCCCCGGCGTCCTCGGTGGTGTGGGGCGCGGCCAGGATGGCGAAGGGGTTGTGCTGGTGGCTGCTGGCGCCCCGGGCCGAGCGGATGGTCTGGACGGCGTGGAGCAGGGGCGCCCGTTCCGGCTGGCGCTCCATGCAGTGACGGCCGTGGAAGTGGATCAGCTCCCATTCCCCGAAGGGAATATCCAGACAGGCCGAGGCGGCCTTTTCCAGCTGGATGGGGGCGGTGCCGCCGTTTTCCAGCAGGGCGGCCCGGGTGATGACATCGGCGGCCTCATAGACGCCGTACAGCAGGATGACGGTCAGACCGGTGACCGGGTCCCGCAGGGTCAGGCGGAGGGTTTCGCATTCGCCGCCATTGTCAAAGGCGGCGGGCAGTCCGGGCAGCTCGTACTTGCCGGGCAGAATCTCGGCCCCGGCAAACCGCAGGTCGGCGATGCGGCTGCCGTCGCCGGCGGCCAGCCGCAGACAGCCGATGCGGTAGTCGCCCACCCCGCTGCCGGTGTATTCCTGGCAGAGGGTGTCCAGCGAGTAATCCCGCTGCATGTCCAGCCCGGCGGGCTGGGGCGAAAAGCCGCAGTCGGAGCGAAATTCCAGACAGCGCAGATCGGCCTCGCCGATGGAGGGCCCGTAGTACAGGTGATGGACCACGCCCAGCCCATCGGCCCACATCTGATAGCTGGTATGGGCGGTGTGAAGTGTAATCAGTCCGGTTTCGAGATCGTTTCGGATACCCATGGACAGTAGCCTCCTTCTTTCAGCATGATAACCTGAAAAATGGCGCCCAGCCAATGAAGGGGGCCGGGCGCCATTGCAATGGGTTGGACAGGGAGTCTGGAACGGGGGTCATGCAGCTGCGGGGGCAGGGAGCTTGACGGGCGTTCCAGACCGGACGCTGCCCTTCAAACAGTGCAGGGGACGGGCAGTCGGCTTATTTGCCGCCGGTCATCGCGATGCCCTGGATGAACTGTTTCTGGAACAGCAGGTAGATGATAACCATGGGGACCATGGCCAGCAGGCTGCCTGCCATCAGGACGGGGAAGTTGGTGGTGAACTGGCCGTTCAGGGTGGACAGGCCGGCGGACAGGGTCATCATGTTCAGGTCGGTGTTGCAGATCAGGGGCCACATCAGGTCGGAGTATGCAAACACGGCGGTGAAGATGGCCAGAGCGGCCATGCTGGGGCCGGTCAGGGGCAGCATGACTTTATAGAAAGCCTGCCACTTGTTGCAGCCGTCCAGATAGGCGGCCTCGGCGATGTCGTTGGGGATGGCAAGATACGCCTGCCGCAGGAAGAAGGTGCCGAAGGCGGAGACCAGGCCCGGGAACACCAGGGCGAAAATGGAGTTGGTCATGCCCAGCTTGGCCAGCATCAGGTACTGGGGAGTAATGAAAATCTGGCTGGGCAGCATCATCTGCACCAGGATAATGGCGAACAGAGCGTTCTTGAAAGGGAACTGCAGCTTTGCGAAGGCGTAGCCGGCCATCGAGCTGAAGATCACAGCGCACACCACGCGGAAGACAATCAGCAGGGCGGTGTTGATGTACAGGTTGACGAAGGGCAGGCTCTGCAGGGCGGTGACAAAGTT
>CALWZL010000045.1 GCA_944385995.1 uncultured Faecalibacterium sp. | reverse complement strand
TGGGTCTCGTTCTTGAACAGGAACAGCCAGTCCTGATCCTCGCCGTCCACGTCGCACTTGATCTTGACGGTGCAGGCGTTGATCTCCTCGCTCTCGTCCAGGTTCTTCAGGATGCCCCGCTTTTTCAGGGCCTTGGCGCCGATGGTGGCCACATCCATCAGGCAGCGGGGTTTTTCGGTGCGGCCGGTCTCTTCCCGCAGGGCCATGTACCGGTCAAAGGCGGCCTGGACCACTGCGTCGTCGATCTGGACATCGTCCAGGATGGTGCCGAAGGTGGTGTGGCGGCAGTGATCCGACCAATAGGTGTCGATCATCTTGATCTCGGTGATGGTGGGGTCGCGGTGCTCGCTCTTGAAGTAGTCCTGGCAGAACTTGATGTCGCCGTAGTCCATGGCCAGGCCCTTTTCCTGGATGAAGGCGTGGAGGCCGGCCTCGTCCAGCTCCCCAAAGCCGGTGAGGGTGGCCACCGCCTGGGGCACAGCGTAGGTCATCTTGAGGGTTTCTTTCACATCCAGGGAGGCCTCCCGGGCCTCCACCGGGTTGATAACGTACTTTTTGATCTCGGCCAGCTCCTCCCCGGTGAGGGCGCCCTCCAGCAGGTAGACCTTGGCCGAACGGACCAGCGGGCGCTCGCCCTGGCTGATGAGCTGGATGCACTCGGCGGCGGAATCGGCCCGCTGATCGAACTGACCCGGCAGGTACTCCACCGCAAAGGCTGCGCCCGCATGGGCGGGCAGGGTGTCATAGGTATTGTCCACCGGCGGCTCACTGAACACGGTGTTGGCGCACTGGCGGAACAATTCCTCCGAAAGGCCCTCCACATCGTAGCGGTTGAGCAGCCGCAGGCCGGTCAGGCTGCGGATGCCCAGCAGGGTGGTCAGCTCGTTCTGGAGCTGGCGGACCTCGCCGTCGCAGCCCGGCTTCTTTTCCACATAGATTCTGTAAACCATAGGCTCATCTCCTCTGTACTGGATACAGCTTTTGCATCAGACAGACCTCTCCGGCCCGGGGCCCGCGCCAGAGCGCGGCCTGCTGCCCCTGTGCCGGAAGGGTCTGATCGCTTCTTATCCTCTGCCGCCCTTACTTCCGGGCCTCCAGGGCCTGGAGGGCCCGGCGGCCGATGTCGCTGCGGCGGTGGAGCTTTTCAAAGTGAATCTGGTCGGCGGCCTGGTAGGCCTTGGCCAGGGCTGCGGGCAGGTCGCCGGCGGTGGCGGTGACGCCCAGCACACGGCCGCCGGCGGTCACCAGTTTGCCGTCCTGGATGGCGGTGCCGGCATGGTAGACGGTGACATCCTCAGCGCCGGGCAGCTGGCCCTCGGTCAGGCCGGTGATCTCCTTGCCCTTTTCATACTGCACCGGATAGCCGCCCGAAGCCAGAATCACGCAGGCGGCGGCGCCGGCGCTGAACTTGACCTCGGTGTCGGCCAGGGTGCCGTTGGTGCAGGCGGTCATGACGGTCAGCAGGTCGCTCTCCAGCAGGGGCAGCACCACCTGGGCTTCGGGGTCGCCGAAGCGGCAGTTATACTCGATGACCTTGGGGCCGTCGGGGGTAATCATCAGGCCGAAATACAGGCAGCCCTTGAAGGGGCAGCCCTCGGCTGCCATGGCGCGGATGGTGGGCAGGAAGATTTCCTCCATGCACCGGTCAGCCACTTCGGGGGTGTAGTAGGGGTTGGGGGCGATGGTGCCCATGCCGCCGGTGTTGAGGCCGGTGTCGTTGTCCCCTGCCCGCTTGTGGTCCATGGAGGACACCATGGGCTTGACCACCTTGCCGTCGGTGAAGCTCAAAACGCTGACCTCCGGGCCGGTGAGGAATTCCTCCACCACCACACGGCTGCCCGAAGCGCCAAACTTCTTGTCCAGCATGATTTCCTTGATGCCGTCCTCGGCCTGGGCCTCGTCCTCACAGATCAGGACGCCCTTGCCCAGGGCCAGGCCGTCGGCCTTGATGACCACCGGCCAGCGGTTCCGGGCGCGGATATACGCCATGGCTTTGGCGGGGTCGTCGAAGGTCTCATAGTCGGCGGTGGGAATGCCGTACTGCTTCATCAGGTTCTTGGAAAAGACCTTGGAGGCCTCAATCCGGGCGGCTGCCTTGTCGGGGCCGAAGGCAGGGATGCCCACCGCGGCCAGGGCGTCCACCATGCCCAGGGCCAGGGGGTCATCCTGGGCCACCACCACATAGTCGAAGGCTTCCTCTTTGGCGAAGGCCACCATGGCTTCCACGTCGGTGGCCTTGATGTTCTTGCATTTGGCGTCATAGCTGATGCCGCCGTTGCCGGGGGCGCACCAGATCTCGCCGCAGGCCGGGCTCTTTTTCAGGGCCCGGATGATGGCATGTTCGCGGCCGCCGCCGCCCACTACCAGAATTTTCATCGCAGTATCCTCCCCTTTCCGGCTCAGTGATGGAACAGCCGCAGGCCGCAGAAGGCCATGGCGATGCCGTACTTGTTGCAGGTATCAATGACCTGCTGGTCCCGGATGGAGCCGCCGGGCTGGACAATGGCGGTGACGCCGCTGCGGCGGGCCCGCTCGATGTTGTCGCCGAAGGGGAAGAAGGCATCCGAACCCAGGCAGACGCCGGTAACATGGCTGAGGTACTCTTTCTTTTCCTCGGCGGTCAGGGGCTCGGGCTGGCGGGTGAAGGTCTCGGCCCAGACATCATCGCCGATGACATCCTCGGGGGTGTCGCCGATATAGACATCGATGGCGTTGTCGCGGTTGGGCTTGGTCACGTCGTCCCGGAAGGGCAGATTCAGCACCTTGTCCATGTGGCGCAGCTGCCAGTTGTCGGCCTTCTGGCCGGCCAGGCGGGTGCAGTGAATCCGGCTCTGCTGGCCGGCGCCCACGCCGATGGTCTGGCCGCCGGAGACATAGCAGACACTGTTGGACTGGGTGTACTTCAGGGTGATGAGGCTGATGACCAGGTCCCGCTTCTGCTCCTCGGTCACCGTCTTGTTCTCGGTGACGAAGTTGTTCAGCATGGTGTCGGCGTTGATCTCCAGCTCGTTGCGGCCCTGCTCGAAGGTGATGCCGTAGACCTGCTTGCGCTCGATGGGGGCGGGACGGTAGGCCGGGTCGATGGCCACCACGTTGTAGTTGCCCTTCTTCTTGCTGGCCAGGATGGCCAGAGCTTCCGGCTCATAGCCCGGGGCGATGATGCCGTCCGACACCTCGTGCTTGATGAGCTGGGCGGTGGACACGTCGCAGACATCGCTCAGGGCAATCCAGTCGCCAAAGGAGGACATCCGGTCGGCGCCGCGGGCCCGGGCATAGGCGCAGGCCAGGGGGGACAGCTCCATGGCGGGGTCAATGTGGTACATTTTGCGCTCCACGTCGGTCAGGGGCAGGCCCAGGGCCGCGCCCGCCGGGGAGACGTGCTTGAAAGAAGCGGCTGCCGGCATTCCCAGGGCCTTCTTGAGCTCGAACACCAGCTGGATCGAGTTGAGGGCGTCCAGGAAGTTGATATAGCCCGGCCGGCCGTTCAGGACGGTGACGGGCAGGTCCCCGCCGTTCTCCATATAGATGCGGCTGGGTTTCTGGTTGGGGTTGCAGCCATATTTCAAAGCAAGTTCATTCATCGCAATACCTCCACGTTCAAAAAATCATCCGACGGGTCCCCGGCACACCGCCCGGGACCCTCCACACAGCCCGGCCAAACGCCGGGATCACTCCATCTCTTCGGGCAGCAGGTCCGGCTCTTCGGGGTCGTCCATCGAGCTGTCCACTGCCTGGTACTTATTGTAGATGATATCGCCGGCCTCGCCGCTCTCCAGATCGATGACCCGGGCGAACAGGCTGACCTTGTTGTCCTCGTTCAGGCTGGTCCACAGGCCCTTGGCAAAGTCGCCCACGGTGCGGGGGCAGGCAAAGCGGAGCGGCTCCCCCTCAAAGCTGGGGATGGGATTGCCGTTGCACTTGTAGGTGCTGATGAAATGGCCCTCTCCTGCCACCGGCTGGGGGTAATCAAAGAAATACCGCTGGACGCTGTCGCCGTTGCCGTCGGCGGACTTGAGGATGCTCATCTGATAGCTGCCGTCGGCGTAGACCACCGCCGAAATGCGGGGGGTCCAGTTGGGGCCGTCCGGCTCAAAGGTGCGGGTGCGCAAAGCGTCGGCAAAGCTCTGGCCCCGGCACATGCCGTCGTAGATGGTGTCGGTCTGGTCGCCGTTGGTGACGATGTGGGTGGTGCCCAGGGTCAGGACGGGATTATAAATGATGAGGCTGGGGTCCTCCAGCTTGGCCGGGTCGGCGGCCATGGTGCAGATGCCGCCCCGCTCGGGCAGCGGATCAAAGACCCGGTTGCGGCTGTTGGCGCTGCGGCCCATGATGAAATAGCCGATGAACATCTGGCGTCCGTCGGGGGCCATGGCCACCGCAATGCCCCGGCCGGGGTACTCGTTGCCTGCCAGGTAGGCGTTCAGGTCGATTTTTTCCATTTGCGCGTTCCTCCTGTCATCACACAATCTCGCCGCTGCACACCATGGCCACAGCCCTGGGCAGCAGCTTCCATTCGGCCTGCTCCATCACCCGCTTTTGCAGCACCTCGGGGGTGTCGCCGGGGAGGATGTCCACCGCCTTCTGGAGCAGGATGGGCCCGCCGTCGCACTCCTCATTGACAAAGTGGACGGTGGCGCCGGTGACCTTGCAGCCCCGGGCCAGGGCGGCCTGATGGGGGCGCAGGCCGTACATGCCCGGCCCGCAGAACGACGGGATCAAAGCCGGATGGACGTTCAGAATCCGGCGGGGATAGGCCTGGACCACGCTGGGGCCCAGCACCGACAGGAAACCTGCCAGCACCACCAGGCCGATGTCGTGGCTTTTCAGCACCTCCAGCAGGGCCGCATCAAAGTCCTCGGAACTCTGGTAGTCCTTGCGCCGGACCACGCAGTGCTCGACGCCGGCCTTTTCGGCCCGCTCCAGGGCGTAGACCCCGGGTTTCGAGGCCACCACCAGGGTGATTTTGCCGTTGGGGTTTTCGCCCCGGGCCTCGCTGTCCAGCAGGGCCTGCAAGTTGGTCCCGCCGCCCGAGACCAGAACCGCGATCTTTACCACAGTTCAACCCCCTCGCCCTCTGCGATGACGCCCAGGCGGTAGGCCTCGGGCTCGCCGTTGGCGTGGAGAATCTCCAGGGCCTTGTCCGCCTGATCGGCGGGAACGGTCAGGACCATGCCCACGCCCATGTTGAAGGTGTTGAACATATCCCGCTCGGGGATGTTGCCGGCCTTCTGCAGCAGGGCGAACAGGCCGGGGGTGCGCACGTCGGATTTCTTGATTTTGGCGCAGCAGCCCTTCTTGAGGCTGCGGGGGATATTCTCATAGAAGCCGCCGCCGGTGATGTGGGAAATGCCGCGGACGGCCACCTGCTCCAGGACGGCCAGCACCGGCTTGACGTAGATCTTGGTGGGGGCCAGCAGGGCCTCGCCCAGGGTCTTGCCGCCCAGCTCGGCGGGGGTCTCTTTCAAAACTTCGGGGTGGTTCTCCAGGTCAAAGACCTTGCGCACCAGGGAGAAGCCGTTGGAGTGGACGCCGGAGGAGGGCAGAGCCAGAATCACATCCCCGGGCACCATGGTGTTGTTGTCCAGGATCTTGCTCTTGTCCACCACGCCCACCGTGAAGCCGGCCAGGTCGTACTCGTCCTCGGGGTAGAAGCCGGGCATCTCGGCGGTCTCGCCGCCCACCAGAGCGGCCCCTGCCTGGACGCAGCCCTCGGCCACGCCCTTCACCAGGTCGGCGATCTTCTCGGGGACGTTCTTGCCGCAGGCAATGTAGTCCAGGAACACCAGGGGCTTGGCGCCGGCGCAGATGACATCGTTGACGCACATGGCCACGCAGTCAATGCCCACCGTGTCGTGCTTGTCCATCAGCATGGCGATTTTCAGCTTGGTGCCCACGCCGTCGGTGCCCGAAATCAGGACCGGGTGGCTGATGCCGGTGCAGTCCAGCTCGAACAGGCCGCCGAAGCCGCCCAGACCGCCGATGCAGTGCTCATTCATGGTCCGGCTGACGTACTGTTTCATCAGCTCCACCGACCGATAGCCCGCGGTGATGTCAACGCCGGCTGCCTTGTAGCTTTCCGAATAGCTCTTTTCCATCGTTTACTCTCCTAACTTTTTCTCCCCCTTGGGACGTTCGCGCAGGGGACGTTCGTGGATGTCGGTCGAGAGCACCACTTTGGGCTTGACGGCGTACTCGCCGGTGAAGCAGGCGGTGCAGAAGCCGCAGCCGGCCCCTTTGGCCAGCTGGACCACATGTTCGGTGGACAGGTATCCCAGGGTGTCGGCGCCGATGATCTCATTGATCTGCTCGACGGTGCGGCCGGTGGCCACCAGCAATTTCTGATCGGGGATGTCGGTGCCGAAGTAGCAGGGATACTTGAAGGGGGGCGCCGAGACCCGGAAGTGGACTTCCTTGGCACCGGCGTCCCGCAGCAGCTTGATGATCCGGGCGGAAGTGGTGCCCCGGACGATGGAGTCGTCGATCAGCACCACCCGCTTGTCCCGCACCGTGCTGGCGATGACGTTCAGCTTGATGCGGACGCTGTTTTCCCGCTGCTTCTGGTTGCCCTGGATGAAGGTGCGGCCAATGTATTTGTTCTTGATGAAGCCGATGCCGTAGGGGATGCCGCTGGCCTCGGCATAGCCCAGGGCGGCATCCAGACCCGAATCGGGGACGCCGATGACCACGTCGGCGTCCACCGGGTGTTCCTGAGCCAGGAACCGGCCGGCCTGCATCCGGGCCTCGTGGACCGAGCAGCCCTCGATGACGCTGTCGGGCCGGGCAAAGTAGATGTATTCAAAGACGCACATCTGGCGGGGCTGTTTGCCGCAGTGCTCGGTGTTGCTGCGCAGGCCGTCGGCGTCGGCCACCACAATCTCGCCGGGGGCAATATCCCGCAGATAGGCGGCCCCCACCGCGTCCAGGGCGCAGCTCTCGCTGGCGAACACATAGCCGCCGCCCGGCAGGGTGCCGATGCACAGGGGCCGGTAGCCCCGGGGGTCGCGGACCGCGATCAGCTTGGTGGAGGACATAATCACCAGGCTGTAGGCGCCCTCCAGCTGGTCCATGGTGGCGGCCACCGCCTGCTCGATGCTCTTGTGCTTGAGGCGGTTGCGGGTCAGCAGGTAGCAGATCACCTCGGTGTCGGAGGAACCATGGAAGATGGCGCCGTCGTTCTCCAGAGCGTTCCGCAGTTGGACCGCGTTGGTCAGGTTGCCGTTGTGGCACAGGGCCATGGTGCCCCGGCCATGCCGGACAATCATGGGCTGGGCGTTGGCACGAATCCGGCTGCCGGCGGTGGCGTACCGGACATGGCCGGTGGCCATCCGGGCCTCGGGCTTGCGGAGGGAGGCCATCACCTGGGGGGTGAACACCTCATTCACCAGGCCCAGGTCCCGGTGGCCAGTGATGACGCCGTCCTCGTTGATGGCCATGCCGCAGCTCTCCTGGCCCCGGTGCTGCAGCGCATACAGGGCCGAGTAGACCGCCACCGACACATCTTCGGTGCCGGCCTTATCGTAAATTCCAAAGACACCGCACTCCTCGTGGAGGGGGTAAGCAAAATCAGACATTCTGACTCCTTCTAGCTTCGTTTTTCTTCCGTTGCGTTCCGGTGGGGCGGCGCTCAGAGGGCGGCCAGCTCCTGCTGGAGCTTTTCTTCCTTGGCGGCAATCTCCCGGCCCATCTTGGCACGCTCTTCCTCCAGCCGTGCGGCCAGGCCCTCATCCGACAGGGCCAGAATCTGGGCGGCCAGCCAGGCGGCATTCTTGGCGCCGTTCAAAGCCACCGTCGCCACCGGGATGCCGCTGGGCATCTGGACGGTGGCCAGCAAAGCATCCAGGCCGTCCATCGCCCCGCCCTTCATGGGGATGCCGATCACCGGCAGGGTGGTGTTGGCGGCAAAGGCGCCGGCCAGATGGGCAGCCATGCCGGCTGCGCAGAGGATCACACCGAAGCCCGCCTCCCTGGCCTGCCGGGCAAAGGCGGCTGCCTCGGCGGGGGTGCGGTGGGCCGACAGGATGTGGGCCTCGAAGGGAATGCCCAGCGCCTTCAGCTGGCTGCACGCACCCTTGACCACCGGCCAGTCACTGTCCGAACCCATGATAACGGCTACTTTACGAATCATACTTTTTATCCTCCATCCTTATCCAGAAAAACGGGCCTAGGCCCCCAGCAAAACAAAAAAAGGCTGTGATGCGGCTACACCACGGCCTTATTCTGCATTCATGACGGTACGGCAAAGCACGGCGGGGGCACTCGGCATCCGCCGGCCGGTTCCATCAGGACCAAACAGCTGCCCCAAGGCACCCTGCGGCCCAACCAAGCTCTTTGTCTGAAAGCTCATCTTCCGTCCGTCCCCGGCGGCGCGCACGGCGGGCCGCCTGTCTTTGCTGTCAGGACGCCGGGCGGCGCCCTTTTCCTTTACAGTGTACGGCAAACCGACGCCTTTGCAAAGAGATTTTACACAAATTCTCCCTTGTGTTTGAGCTGTTCCGAGCACATTCGGAAAGTTTTGTGCAAATTCCCCACCCAAAGTCAGAATAGTATGACTTCGTTTTCCTGAAGCCTGCCGGGGTTCACGCTTTCTTTTTTTAAACAAATTGCCGTCAAATAAAACCGCTTTTATTCTGCCGCCTGGTGGGTGATGGGAGCGGTTTTCGCCCTGGCCGCCCGGATCAGGTCGGCGGGGGCGCAGCAAATCTGCAGCCCGATCCGCCCCGCCGAGACATAGATTTTTTCCTGTCTGAGGGCGCTCTCATCAAACACCGTGGCGTACTGTTTTTTCATCCCCACCGGACTGCATCCGCCCCGGATGTAGCCGGTCACCTTGTTGATGTCGGCCACATGGATCATGGCCACACTCTTTTCCCCGACGCTCCGGGCCGCCGCCTTCAAATCCAGCTCGGCCGCCACCGGGATGACGAACACAAAATAATTCCGGCTGGCCCCCTGGGTCACCAGGGTTTTAAAGACACAGGCCGGGTCCTCCCCCATGCTCCGGGCCACCGTCACCCCATCCACGGCCACCCCTTCTTCGTGGGGGTATTCGTGGGCGGTGTAGGCCACCTTTTCTTTCTCCAGCATCCGCATAGCGTTTGTCTTGGCTTCTTTTGCCATCGTTCCTTACTTCCCTCTATTTCTTGGTTTTCCGCGCCGCCGCTGCGGCGCACAGACCCTCCGGGCCTTATATTATGTATTTTACCACATTTTTCCCCGGAAAAACACCCACGGCGGTCCCGCCGCCCCAAAAAATTTCGTTTTCCCCTCTTGACTTCATTGTCCTGAAGTGATATAGTATGGTCACAATTCAGTACAGTGAATTAAACCAGTGTGAAGGAAAAGGAGAGGGCACCCCTATGATTATCATCCTGAAACAGGACGCACCCGAGGCGCAGGTCCGGGAATTCTGCCATGAACTGACCGACATGGGCTTTGAGATCAACGACTCCAAGGGCCATGACACCCATATTCTGGGCCTGATCGGCGACACCAAGGCCATTGCCGAGAGCTGGGTCCTGGCCAACCCGGTGGTGGAGACGGTCCGCCGGGTATCGGAACCTTATAAAAAGGCCAACCGGAAATTCCACCCCGACGACACGGTGGTGGACGTGGACGGGGTCAAGATCGGCGGGGGGAACTTTGCGGTGATTGCCGGCCCCTGCAGCATCGAGAGCGAGGAGCAGATCACCTACTGCGCCCAGCGGGTCAAGGCGGCCGGGGCCAGCCTGCTCCGGGGCGGCGCCTTCAAGCCCCGCACCTCCCCCTATTCCTTCCAGGGAATGCGGGGCGAGGGGCTGGACCTGCTCAAGCTGGCCCGCCGGGCCACCGGCAGCCCCATCGTCACCGAGATCATGAACACCGAGCACCTGCCCCTGTTTGAAAATGTGGACCTGATTCAGATCGGCGCCCGGAACATGCAGAATTTCGAGCTGCTGAAGGCGGTGGGCCGCCAGAAAAAGCCGGTCCTGCTCAAGCGGGGCCTGGCCAACACCCTGGAAGAACTGGTGATGAGCGCCGAATACATCATGGCCGAGGGCAACGAAAACGTCATCCTCTGCGAACGGGGGGTCCGCACCTTTGAGACCAGCATGCGGAACACCCTGGACCTGGCGGCGGTGGTGATGCTCCACAAGATGACCCACCTGCCGGTGGTGGTGGACCCCAGCCACGCCTGCGGTCATGCCTGGATGGTGCCCCAGCTGGCCAAAGCCGCAGTGGCGGCGGGGGCCGACGGCCTGATGATCGAGGTCCACAACGACCCCGCCAAGGCCAAGTGTGACGGCGCCCAGAGCCTGACCCCCGACCAGTTCGACGAGCTGGCCGCCTTCCTGAAGGAAGAAGTCTCCTTCTTCGGCAAAACCTGGAACTAACCTACTTTTTCGAGAAAAAGTAGGCAAAAAGCTTTTCACTGTGTACCATCAACTGCTGTATACTTCACAAGGTCCTGCCGGTGGTTTTGCCCCGTGCATCTTCGTTCTTGCCATTATCCTCCCTCAGCCCTGGGACTTTGTCCCGGGGTTTTTTGCTGGGCCGGTGTTTTCTTTGGGTTGGGTTTGTGGTATACTCTGAACGATTCACCATCAGAAAGAGGTAATTCCTATGAAAGCTCATATTGCCCGCAACCAGAACGCCGGGGTTCCCATGGTCCTGGCCTGGAACGTTGGCCCCGGGGACCGGGGCATCCTGGACGGGATGGCCGACGCCTTCGGGATGAAGGTCCAGGTGGTCAGCCCCGCCGACGCCGGACAGACGGTGGCCCAGCTGCTGGGAGAGGTGCCGGTGACCGCCAGCAAGACCCTCAGCCTGGAGCCGGGCGCCTATCCCCCGGCCATCGTCCTGGCCAATTTCCGGCCCCGGGACGCCGCCACCCTGTTTGACCTTCTGAACAACGCCAAGGCCCAGATTCCTCTGCGGGCCGCCGTCACGCCGGCCACCCGGCAGTGGGTTTTTGGGGACCTGCTGGCCCAGATGCTGGCCGAGAAAGGACAGGTAACCGCCCAGTGAAAACCATCATCCAGCGCACCGCGGCCCTCCTGGGCTGCCTGGCCCTCTGTCTGGGGATGCTGGCCGGCTGTGCCGGCAGCTCCGGCAGTTCGGAAGCCACGGTCAGCGACGACGCCCAGCGGTTCACCGCCTACTATTTCGATGTCTTTGACACCATGACCCAGGTCATCGCCTACTGTGACAGCCAGGCCGAATTTGACCAGCAGATGGAAGCCCTCCACAATGACCTGCTGACCTACCACCAGCTCTACGACATTTATAATGATTACGAGGGCATCAACAACATCAAGACCATCAACGACAACGCCGGCATTGCCCCGGTCAAAGTGGACCAGAAAATCATCGACATGCTGGACCTGGCCATCGAGATGTACAACACCACCGGCGGCAAGCTGAATGTGGCCATGGGCAGCGTATTGGCCATCTGGCATGACCACCGGGAGGCCGCCGAGGCCGACCCCTCGGACGAGGACAACACCCTCCCCACCCAGGAGGAACTGGAGGCCGCCGCCCAGCACTGCGACATCAACAACGTCATCATTGACCACGAGGCCGGCACTGTCTATCTGGCCGACCCCGAGATGCGGCTGGACGTGGGCAGCGTGGGCAAGGGCTACGCGGTGGAACAGGTCTGCCAGGCCGCCAGGGCCCGGGGCCTGGTCAGCGCCTCGGTGAGCGTGGGCGGCAACCTGCGGTCCATCGGCTCCAAGCCCCAGGGCCAGCCCTGGGAGAGCGGCGTGGTCAGCCCCTGGGATGATTCCCTCCTCTACGACAGCTCCTCCTCCCTGATTGCAGTGGTCCAGTCCAACGACATGGCCCTGGTGACCAGCGGCGATTACCAGCGCTATTACACGGTGGACGGGGTCCGGTATCACCACATCATCGACCCCGCCACCCTCTGGCCCGCCGACTATTTCACCGCCGTCACCATCCTCTGCCCCGATTCGGGGATGGCCGACTGCCTGTCCACCGGCATCTTCTGCATGCCTCTGGAAGAGGGAATGGCCCTCATCGAGAGCCTGGACGGCGTCGAGGCCCTCTGGTGCACCAAGGACGGCCAGATCTA
>CALWZL010000044.1 GCA_944385995.1 uncultured Faecalibacterium sp. | reverse complement strand
GCTGCCGGGGGCGTTCTTGGTGTGGAACCACAGGTCCTTGCCCCGGGCGGTGTGGAGGGTCAGCCGCTCGTTCTGGAGGTTGTTGCGGCCCACCAGAATCTCAAAGCCGTCAGACGATACATACCGGTAGAAGTCGGCGGGCTTCTGCTTTTTGTCCCGCTGCTTGTAGTATTTCAAGTAACCCTGGCTCTTGAGCTCGGCCCGGATCTCGTTGAGGGCCGCCTCGCCGGGGGCGCTCTCCACTTCATAGAGAACCGTTTCCAGATAGGCGATTTCCTTTTCGCCCTCGGCCAGCAGGTCTACCAGCATCCGGGCGGCGGTCTGCTTCTTTTTGTAGGCCTTGAAGTAGTTCTGGGCGTTCTGGCTGGGGGTATAGCGGACATCCAGCGGGATGGTCACCTCTTTCCCCTCGTCGTACCAGTTGGGAACGGTGATGCTCTTCATCCCCTTCTCGGCCTGGTAGAGGTTGGCCGACAACAGTTCCCCGTACAGGCGGAGCTGCTCGCTCTTTTCGCTGGCGGCCAGCTCTTCCTTTCGGGCGGCCTGTTTGCGGACCGCGCGCTCGTACATGTTGTGGACCGCCTTGTGGAGCTCCTTGCTCTTGGTCCGCAGACGCTCGGCCCGGTCCTTTTCGGCGTAGTAGCCCTCCAGCATCTCGCAGAAGGAGGGCCACCGGCGAATCTCATAGCCCGCGCCGTACTGCCGGGGCTGGAAGAAGGTGAACTCCAGGGGCTTGCCCTCGGGGCTCACCACACTGCAGGGGGTGCCGCCGGCGGCGTGCTCCTCTTTCAGTTCCTCGATGGCGTCCAGCAGCTTCCGGCGCTGGCCCTCGTCCAGCTCACAGGCCGTCAGGTCCTGGGGGCCGAAGGCCCGCCACGCCGCCTCACGGCAGACCACCGGGCCCACACCGGCCACCGTCCGGTTGAGGGCGCTGGCCACCGGCAAATCCTTCTGGCATGCCTGGGCTACAATGGAAGCGGCACTGGACGCCAGAAAATCGGGGCGGGCCGGTTTGGGCGGAATGGTGTAGGGCAGGCCGGGCAGCAGCTGCCGGATCTCGCTGTCCTCAAAGTCCACCCGCTTGAGGGCGTCAATGATCTTTCCGCTCTGGACCAGGACCAGGTTGGAGTACCGGCCCATCAGCTCGGCGCAGAGGGTGTTGGTCACCAGGTCCCCCATCTCGTTGGTGCAGAGGAAATCAAAGTAGACAATCCGGTCCCCCGGCTCCATCCGCACGGCGGTCAGCCGGCCGCCGGTCAGGTGTTTCCGCATCAGCATGCAGAAGGAAGGCGGGGTCTCGGGGTTTTCAAAGCTCTCGTCGGTGAGGCAGACCCGGGCCGACCCACTGCGGGCCGACAGGAGCAGACTATAGGTATCGGTCCGGGTGCGCAGGGTGATGACCAGCTCATCCCGGGTGGGTTCAAAAATCTTTGCAATTTTGGCGTCGGTCACCACGCGGCCCAATTCGGCCGCCGTCAGTGTCAGCGTCGCGGCATCCAATGCCATGGTGTTCCCCCTCTCGGTTCTCCTTTATAAATAGGTAAAGGGATCACGGTTTTCCCGGCTGGCCACCACCACCAGACCGGGCACCGCCTCTTGCAGGCGGGCCGCCAGGGCGGCGGCAGCCGGGTATTCGGTGGCGTAGTGTCCCGCCGCAATCAGTCCCAGGCCCAGCCGTTTGGCGTCACAGGCGGCGTGGTGGTTGGCCTCGCCGGTCAGCAGGCAATCCGCCCCCACCGCCAGAGCGTCCTGAAACAGACTGCCGCCGGCGCCGCTGATGACGGCCAGCCGCCGGACCATCCGGCCGTTGTCGGTGTATTTCACCTGGACCGCCGGTCCTTCCAGCGGCGGAACGCAGAGGGCGCCCAGACGGTCCTGAGCCAGAGCGGCCAGCCCGTTCACGGTGATGGGGTCGATCTCCCCCACCCGGCCGCAGCCGTTGGCGAAGGGTTCCGGGTCCCGCATTCCGAACAGTTCGGCCAGAGTCTCATTGACGCCGCCCTCGGCGGCGTCGAAATTGGTGTGCATGCAGATGGCCGAAATCCCCGCCTGCACCAGCAGAAAGGGCACATCCCGGGGCTCCAGCCTTTTCAGGGGCGAAAAGATGACCGGGTGATGGGAGACAATCACCCCGCAGCCCAGCCGGGCCGCCTCCTCTACGACTTCAGGCGTGATGTCCAGCGCGGTGAGGGCCCGGACCACCGGTTTCCCGCAGTCCACCAACAGGCCCACATTGTCCCAGCTCTCGGCCAGTTCCGGCGGGGCCAGCCGGGCCATTGCCTGATAAATGGTTTGTACCGTGATCTCCATGGCTCACCCTCCTTGGATCAGCTTGTCCATCTCCTCTGCCTCGGGGCTGCCGTCCGGCACGCCCCGCCGCAGTTTTGCCAATTTTTCCAACTGTTTGGCGGCATAGCCCGCCGCTTCCAGCCACTGGCCGGTATGGCCATAGAGGGCCTCGGCCAGGGTCAGGGTCCGGCAGACGCCGTCGTATTCGGCGGCCATCACGGCATACCACTTGCCCGCCGCCTCCACCGGGCGGTCACAGCAGAGCCGGAATCCATGGCCCGCCAGCCAGCGGCGCAGTTCGTCGTGGCGGGTGGCCGGAATCAGCACCAGCCGGGGTCCCTGGGGCGAAAACACCCAGGGCGCCGATTCCAGCATTTCCCAGGCGGTCTGGGCCGACACCCCCGCGATGACCACCGTCCCCACCTCGCCGGCAGACAACACAGAAAGACCGTCGCCCAGCCGAAGCTCGACGCGGTCTTGACAGTGTGCCGTCTCGACGGTCCGGCGGGCCTTGGCCAGGGGGCCAGGGCGCAGGTCGGAACCGATCACTTTGGGATACAGGCCCGAACAGGCCAGCGCTGCGGTCAGCTTGCCGTGGTCACAGCCGATGTCCGCCACCGGCAGCCCCGGGCGCACCAGCGCCGCGGCAGCCGCCAGCCGTGCATCCAGAATCATCTCAGCCGTTGGCCTTGCCAGCCAGGTGGGCATTCAGCTTCTGAATCAGGGCGTCGCAGTCCACGCCGTGGACGGCGCAGGCCTCCTCGATGCTCTCGCCCCGGGAAGCCGGGCAGCCCAGGCAGTGCATCCCAATCTCCATGAAATAGGGAGCGGTGGAGCTGTCCAGATCCAGAATGTCGCCGATGACGGTTTCACGGGTCACCTGGAAGGGCTCGTCGCTGTGGTTCTTGCGGACAGAATTGAAAATATCAAACATGACGCTGCGTCCTTTCATGCGGTCAGTGTGTTGGGTGTGTCTCTATGATACCCCAAATGCGCCCGGCTTTGCAAGTAACCGGGTCACAAAAAGAGAGCTCCCGCTGTCGTTCGGCAGCAGGAGCCCTGCAGGGTTACAACTTAGTTCTGCTTGATGCGTGCGAAGCAGTCAGAGCAGTAGACGGGGCGGTCCTCACGGGGCTGGAAGGGAACCTTGCATGCCTTGCCGCAGGATGCGCAGACAGCGTCGTACATCTTGCGCTCGCCGTTGTTGGCGGGACGGACGCCGTTCTTGCGGGCGTCACGGCAAGCCTTGCAGCGCTGGGGCTGGTTCTCAAAGCCGCGGGATGCGTAGAACTCCTGCTCGCCGGCAGTCCAAACAAACTCCTTGCCGCAGTCCTTGCAAACTAAAGTCTTGTCTTCGAACATTGTAGTATCTCCTCTTGTTTTGTTCTTGCCCGCGGAAGGATTGGAACCACACCTTGGTTTTTGGGGACCATCGCGCCGATCGTAAGCTACCAGGGGCTTGAAGCATGATATCATCCTCGGGTCGAGGACTCCCTTATTGTACCCCGCTTTCCCCGATTTGTCAACCAAAAAACAGAGTCGTGCCGCGCAAATTCCATTTCCATCCGCATAAGGCGTACTTTTGATTTTGTCAAATCCGGGCCCATTGCAGCAAAAAGGCCGTGTGCCTGTTCTGACACACGGCCTTTGGGGATACAGGGGGTTCAGACGGTCCCAAAGCCGGGACCTAGTCCATCAGTGCTGGTTTTCCAGAACTTCCTTGGTGTCGCGGGCGATCATCAGTTCCTCGTTGGTGGCAATGATGAGGGTGCGGACCTTGGCGCCCCAGGCGGTGATCTCGCAGACATCGCCCTGAGGATCGCGGTTCTTGTCGGTATCGATGCGGATGCCCAGCCAATCCATGTGGTGGCAGATCTTGGCGCGGATGATGTCGTCATGCTCGCCGATGCCGCCGGTAAAGACCACGGCATCCACGCCGCCCATCGAGGCGATATAGCTGCCCACCACCTTCTTGATCTGGTAGGTCAGCATATCGATGGCCAGCTCGGCGCGGCTGTTGCCCTCGCGGGCGGCCTTCTCGACATCGCGCATATCGCTGGAAACACCCGAAATGCCCAGCAGGCCCGACTTCTTGTTCAGGATCTCATCCAGCTCGTGGCCGGTGATGTCCAGGGTATACTTCAGGTAGTTGACCACCGAGGGGTCCAGGTCGCCGCAGCGGGTGCCCATCATCAGGCCGGCCAGCGGGGTCATGCCCATCGAGGTATCCACCACGCGGCCCTGATCCACAGCGGTGATGGAAGAACCATTGCCCAGGTGGCAGGTAATCAGCTTCAGGCGGTTGATGGGCTCCTCCAGGTAATCAGCGGCCTTGTGGCTGACGTACTTGTGGCTGGTGCCGTGGAAGCCATAGCGGCGGACGCCGTACTTGGTGTAGTACTCGTAGGGGATGGCGTACATATAGGCCTTCGGGGGCATGGTGCTGTGGAAGGCGGTATCAAAGACGGCCACCTGGGGCACATTGGTACCAAAGACCTTGCGGGCGGTCTCGATGCCCAGGATGCCGGCGGGGTTGTGCAGAGGAGCCAGGGGGCTCAGCTCACGCAGGGTAGCAATCACTTCGTCGGTGATGAGGCAGCTGGACTGGAACTTCTCACCGCCGTGGACCACGCGGTGGCCGATGGCGTCGATCTCGTCCACGCTCTCGATGCACTTGCCGGCACCGGTGGTCATCTTCTTGATGACCTCATTGAACGCCTCGGTGTGGGTGGGGAAAATCGCGGGGGTGGTGGCCTTCTTTCCGTTGGCATCGTGGGTAATCATGCTGCTTTCCATGCCGATGCGCTCGCACAGGCCCTTGCACAGCACCTTCTCGCCATCCATATCGATCAGCTGATATTTCAGGGAAGAAGAACCACAGTTGATAACCAGAATCTTCATCTTCTCATAGCCTCCTGTTTTACTTTTCCGCCGCGGAAGGAGCCCAGCGGCAGAGCTCTCCTTACAAAGAAAACGCCAAGAGTTTGTGCAGTTGTGCAAAATCCAGATGTCGCATCCGAAAGCCGCGCTTTGCAAACCGTTGCGTTCTAATTATTTACATTATATAATAGAGCCAGCGTCTTTGCAAGAGAAAAAGACGAAAAAGCCAAAATCTTGTGTACAACATCGAGGAGGGGCCATGAAGTTTGCCGGCATCATAGCGGAATACGATCCCTTTCACCGGGGGCACGGGTGGCAGATCGCCGCAGCCCGGCAGATGGGCGCGGAAAACATCGCGGTGGCCATGAGCTGCGGAATGACCCAGCGGGGCGCGCCGCCCCTGCTGCCCGAACCGGTGCGGACCCGCGCCGCCCTGACGGCGGGGGCCAGTCTGGTCTTTGCCCTGCCCGCCCCCTGGGCCATGTCAGGGGCGGAGTCCTTCGCCCGGGCGGGGGTGTCCCTGCTGGCCGCGGCAGGATGCGACGCCCTGGTCTTTGGGGCCGAAACTCCCGACGCCGCCCTTCTGACCCAGGCGGCCCGGGTGCTGGCCTCTCCCGCCTACCGGGACGCTTTGAAAGGACAGCTCGCCGCCGGCGCCCGGAACTTTGCCGCCGCCCGTCAGGCCGCGGTGGATCAGGTCTGCCCCGGGGCCGGGCTGGCCGATCTGCTGGACCGGCCCAACAACAACCTGGCAGTGGAGTACTGCAAGGCCATCCTGGAGCTGGGCGTCCCCTTGACCCCGGTTCCCCTGCCCCGTCAGGGGGCAGATCACGGCCAGGCCCGGACTTCCGGCCGGTATGCCAGTGCCAGCGCCCTCCGGGCTCTCTGGAAAGACCAGGGACCCGAGGCCCTGGCTCCCTATCTGCCGGACCAGGCCCTTTCCCTCTACCGAGAAGCCTGGGCCGCCGGGCAGTACACCGACTTTCAAGCCGTCAGCCTGGCGGCCCTTTCCCGGCTGCGGGCCCGGCAGGATTTTGCAGGGGTCCGGGGCGTCAGCGAGGGTCTGGAATACCGTCTGGCCCAGGCGGTCCGGCAGGCGGTGACCCTGGAAGGACTGTGGGACGCTCTCACTACCGTCCGGTATCCCCGGGCCCGGATGCGCCGGCTGGTGATGGATGCCGTTCTGGGCTACGGCGACGGTCCCGGCTGGCTGACCCTGCCGGCCCTGCCCCCTTATCTCCATCTGCTGGGTCTGGGGCGGGAAGCCGCCGGCCTGCTGGCCCGGGCTTCTCTCCCCCTCTCCCCCTCTCTGGCCCGCCTGGCCCGGGAAAACGACGCCTGCGCCCGGACCGTCCAGGCCCAGGCCGCGGCGGCGGACTTTACGGCTCTATGCCGCCGTGTCCCTGCCCCCATGGGGACGGCCTTCACCCAGCCCCTGGTGAAACTGTAAACAGCAAAAGCGGAGTCTGCCGGAAAGCAGGCTCCGCTTTTTTGAATGCTAGGATTCAGGACAGCAGTTCATCCCCGGGCAGCTGGTTCCACAGGCGGTAGTAAATCCCCTTCTTTTCCAGCAATTCCTCGTGGGTGCCGTCCTCCAGGATGCCTTCCGCACCCAAAACCAGGATGCGGTCGTAATCCTTGATGGTGGTCAGCCGGTGGGCAATGGTCAGAGTGGTCCGGCCATGGGCCAGCTGTTCCAAACTCTGGCCCACCAGAATCTCGCTCTCGTTGTCCAGTGCGCTGGTGGCCTCGTCCAGAATCAGGATGGGCGGGTTTTTCAGGAACACCCGGGCGATGGACAGACGCTGTTTCTGGCCGCCCGACAGCTTGACGCCCCGCTCGCCCACATAGGTGTCGTAGCCGTCCTTTAGGGCCAGGATGAACTTTTCGGCCCCGGCCAGACGGGCTGCCCGGGCAATTTCCTCCCGGGTGGCCCCCGGCTTGCCGTAGGCAATGTTCTCGGCCACCGTCCCGCTGAACAGGTAGACATCCTGCTGGACAATGCCGATGGCCGCCCGCAGGCTCTCCAACGTCACCTTGCGGATGTCCTGGCCATCGATGAAGATCTTGCCGGCGGTCACGTCATAGAACCGGGGGATCAGGTTGCACAGGGTGGTCTTGCCGCCGCCGGAGGGTCCCACCAGGGCCAGACGCTGGCCCGCCGGGATCTCGATGCTGACATTCCGCAAAACCTTGTTGTGGTCGTCGGGGTACTCGAAGCTGACATGGTCGAACTGGATGTGACCCGGGCCCTGCTTCAGGGGGGCGGCACCGGGGGCGTCCTGGATGTCCACCGGGGTGTCCAGAATCTCAAAGAACCGCTCGATGCCGGTCATGCCCCGCTGGAACTGCTCGGCAAACTCCACAATCCGCCGGATGGTAGCGATCAGGGTGGAGACATAGAGGGAATAGGCCACCAGATCGCCGGGGGTGATCCAGCCTTCCACCACAAAGATGCCGCCGCCCAGAATGGTCACCAGGTACATCAGGCCGTCGAACATCCGGGTGGAGGTCTGGAAAGCCGCCATCACCCGGTAGCTGTTCTTTTTCAGCCGCTGGAAGGTGCCGTTGCCGGCCTCAAACTTTTCATTCTCGGTCTTTTCGGCGCAGAAGGCCTTGACCACCCGCTCCCCCAGCAGGCTCTCCTCGATCTGGGCGTTCAGCTCGCCCACCTGGACCCGCTGGGCCCGCTGGGTGGCCCGCAGCCGGGTATTCAGCTTGATGGACACCACCGCCATCAGGGGCAGGCAGAGGAACAGCAGGGCGGTCAGGCCCAGGCTGTACCGGCTCAGAATGAGAAAGCTGGCCACAATCTTGACCGCCGCGATGAAGAATTCCTCGGGGCAGTGGTGGGCGAACTCGGTCACGTCGAACAGGTCGTTGGTGATCCGGCCCATGATCTGGCCGATCTTGTTGTTGGAATAATAGGCCACGCTGAGCCGCTGGAGATGGGCAAAGGCGTCCCGCCGCATGTCCGTCTCGATATAGACGCCCATCACATGGCCCATGTCGGCCATATAGTAGGCCGCCAGGCCGTCGATGATCCGCAGCACAAAATAGACCAGTCCCAGCTTGAGGACCACCCCCACCGTCAGGGCCGCCAGATCGTTGACGGCGGTGTTGGTGATGTACCGCAGAATCAAAGGCAGCACCAGGTCACAGATACAGGTTAGGGCCGCGCAGAACAGGTCAAAGACCATGGTCCGCCAGTACTTCCGTTCGTAGGGCCAGAACCGCCGCAGCAGCTGGGCCGCCGAAGTATGGCGGGCATTGGGGTCCCCATACTTCGGTTTTTCCACATCTTTTAAATCCACCATCTTGTTTCTCCCATTGGTTTTACAAACCGTTTTCCCCTCAGATCCGCCTCTTTTCAGCGGGTGCCGTAATCCCGGGCGCCATAAATGGCGGTGCCAATCCGCACCAGGGTGGCGCCTTCCCGGATGGCGTTTTCAAAATCGCCGCTCATCCCCATGGACAGGGTTTCCATCTTCACGTTGTCATAGCCCCGTTCCCCTGCCCGGACAAACAGCTTGTACACCTGGGCCAGAATGGCCCGGTTGGCGTCGTCGTCATCGTTTACCGGCGGGATGGCCATCAGACCCTTGACCCGCAGGTGGGGCTGGGCCGCCGCGGTGTCCAGCAGAGCCCACAGCTGTTCGGGGGAGACGCCGGTCTTGCTGGCCTCCTCCCCGATGTTGACCTCCAGCAGGATATCCTGGACCAGGTCCAGCTTGGTGGCCTCCTTTTCCAGGGCCAGCACCAGGTGTTCGCTGTCCACACTCTGAATCAGGGACGCCCTGCCCAGCACCTTCTTGATCTTGTTGGTCTGCAAATGGCCGATGAAATGGACCGGCTTGCCGCAGTAGGCGCCCGCATCAAAGTTGGTGCATAGCTCCTGGACGTGGTTCTCCCCGAACAGGTCGATGGGGAGCTTGGCACTCAGGGCGATGGTCTCGGGGGTGTGGGTCTTGCAGGCGGCGCACAGCTGGACGCCGGCAGGGTCCCGTCCGGCCTGGCGGGCCGCCTCATCCATCCGGCGGCGGATCTCCGCCACCGCCTGGGCCATCTGTTCCAAATTTCGTTCCGGCATATTCTAATTCAATCCTCCTCGGTGTATTTTGCCCGCTCGCCGCCGATCAGCTTGGGGCGGGTCCGGGCACAGAGCAAAATGGCATGGCCGATGTGGTCCAGCGACAGCCGGACCGGCACCGCCACCGCACGCAGGTGCATCCCGATCAGGGTGCCGCCGATGTCCATCCCCGCATGGGCCCGGATGGCTTCCACCGCCACCGGGTGTTCAAAGTGTTTCCAGCAGGTGGTGGCCCAGCTGCCCCCGGCGTGGGGCCGGGGCACCACACAGACTTCCTCCCAGCCGTAAGCCTCGGCGGCCTGCCGCTCCAGGATGATGGCGCGGTTCAGGTGCTCGCAGCACTGGGCGGCCAGCCAGATGCCCCGCTGGGCCAGCACCGGCGCAATGCCGTCATAAACGGCGGCTGCCGCCTCCATGCTGCTGTCGTGGCCGATATGGCCCCCCACAATCTCACTGGAGGAGCATCCCACCACAAACACGTCCCCGCGCCGGAGGTTGGCCTGGGCCAGCAATTCTTCCACGGCCTGCCGCGCCTGGGCGGTGATCTCCATCTTTTCTTGTTCTGTCATACAAAAACGCCTCTTTTCTCAAAACCGGAAGTAATAAACATCCTGGTCTGTACCGGGCAGATACAGGCGGTTGCCGCTGGCAGCCAATGCCTGGCCCGACACTGCGCCGGACGTATAGTCTTCTTCCAACAGGCCGTCGGGGCTGTAGCTCTGGGCTGCCGTGCCGCAGGCGCCAAACAGTCCCTGCTGGACGCTCCGGGGCAGGCGGGCCGCAATCTGCCGCAGGCCCGGCTCGGCGGCCCGGTCCTCCAGCCAGCCGGCCATTCCCCACCGGTAAGCCACATAGACGCTGCCGTCCTCCCCTGCCGTCAGGGCCCCGGGATAGCCGGGCAAATTTCCCGCAAAGAGAGCACAGCCCTTGCCGCCGGCGGTGCATTCCCGGCTGTCGGGGTCCACCGACCAGATGCACCGGCTGGCCAGGTCGGCCACATAGAGGGCGCTGCCATCGGGAGCCAACGCCAGCCCGGCCGCACCGGCCACCCCGCCCAGCACCCGCTGGACCGCCCGTCCCGCCGGGTCATAGACATAGACCCATCCGGTGGCGGTGTGGCCCATCAGCTCGGCCCGGAGTGCCTCCTCCAGGGTGCCGGCCCTGGGGGTCAGGCGGGCCGCCTCGGTGAAATAGACCTTGCCCGCCGCGTCCACCGCCACCGCCGCCGGGTAAGCCAGGGGCCGGCCGTCGATCTGGTTCACCACCTGTTCGGTGGCGGCGCCCCAGTCGTCATGGGAGGCCCGGCAGAGGGCCCCGCCCTCCCCGGTGAGGCGGGTATACCAGATATCCCCTTCCCCGTCAAATGCAAAGGAGGTGATGACCCCCTTTTCGGTCAAAACCACCGTCAGGCCGGTGCCATCCTCCCGCATCCGCAGCAGAACGCTCCCTTTGCCCTCGACGGGCTGGGCCGCCAGATAGACCCAGCCGTCCTGGATCTGGATGCAGTCGGGGGCCTGGTAGCCATCCAGGGACAAGGACGCCGTTTCGGTGACGGTCTGTCCCGCCGTCTGGGCCGGGGCGGCCGGAAGGGTGTAGCTCTGGGGCTCGGCCTGGATGGGACGGAATCCCAGGGTATAGACCAGGGCTGCCGCCGTCAGCAGGGCGAACACCGCCGCTGCAATCTGAAACCGGTGGAGGATGAAATCCCGCCGGGCCCGGCGTTCCGCCTCCCAGGCGGCACGGCGCCGGGCCTCCTCGGCCCGCTCCGCCCGAAACCGGCGGGAGTACCGCGACAGCCAGGCAAAAATCCCCGGCCCGAAAATCACCAGGATGATGAACAGGATCAATACGATTTCTGTCAGTCCCAAACGCATGGATGTGATTCCTTTCTGTTCCCTTGCAGGCGCTTGCGCCGCTGGTGAGAGAGTGTTCCGCTTCAGTATACCGCATCTGTGCCCCCAGACGCAAGTGCGGGGCGGATTTTGCCCCGCGGGGCCTGTGCCGGGGGGAATCCGTCTTTTTTTCCAAAGGATTCACCCAAAGTTCACACTTCTTCACATTTTCCGTATTATTATTAGATTGTGATACGATCTCGTAAAATCGGCCTGGCAGAATCCCTGGGAGATTCTGCCGGGCGTTTCAGAATCAGAAATGGAGGACCCCCGCCCTATGGCTAAGATATTGATCGTCGACGATGAACCCCGCATCCGGGAACTGATCCGGGAACATCTGCAATATGCGGGCTACACCTGCGAAGAGGCCGCCGACGGCTCGGCCGCCCTGGCCCAGGTCACCAGTTCCAGTTATGACCTGGTGATTCTGGACCTGATGATGCCCTTTATGGACGGCATGACCTGTCTGCGAGAGATGCGCAGCCGCCACATCAACACCCCCGTCATCATCCTGACCGCCCGGGGCGAAGAATATGACAAGCTGGCCGGCCTGGAGGGGGGCGCCGACGACTATGTGGTCAAGCCCTTCTCTCCCCGGGAACTGGTGGCCCGGGTCAAAGCGGTCCTCAACCGCACCCTGGCCCACCCCGACAACGCCGCCACCGTCATGACCTTTGGGGAGCTGTCCATCGACACCGCCAGCCACACCGTCAAGGTCAGCGGCGAGGAGGTCAGCCTCACCCCCAAAGAATTTGACCTGCTGGTCTTTTTGGCTTCCAACAAGGGGATCGCCCTCTCCCGCGAGAAAATTTTGCAGAAGGTTTGGAACTACGACTATTTCGGCGAGGACCGCACCGTGGACACCCACGTCAAGATGCTGCGCGGGCATCTGGGGGCCTGCCGCAGTTACATTGTGACCGTCTGGGGCATCGGCTATAAGTTCGACCCCGACGCCCGCCGGTAAT
>CALWZL010000043.1 GCA_944385995.1 uncultured Faecalibacterium sp. | reverse complement strand
GGTGCGGACCACAATGTCCGGGTCGATGTCCCGGACCCGGGCCGCGGCGGCGTCCACCTTGTACTGTCCCAGGGTGGAGCGGGTGGCGATGATCTGGCGGTTCAGGTTGCTCAGGCAGACCGTGTCGTCGTCGATCAGGTCCAGAGCACCCACGCCGCTGCGGGCCAGGGCCTCCACCACATAGCCCCCGACGCCCCCGACGCCAAAGACGGCCACCCGGGCCTGACGAAGTTTGTCCAGTCCCGCCTGGCCCAGCAGGAGCCGGGTGCGGGAGTATTGTTCTCTTGTTGTATCAGTCATAGGGTTTGGTTCTCCTTGAGCCAGCCCAGCAGGGCGGCGTGTTCATTGGGAAGTTTTTCTTCCATCACCTGGTCCAGGACCGACGCCAGCATCCGGCCCACCATGGGCCCCGGCTTCACCCCCAGGGCCAGCAAATCCCGGCCGTTGACGGCCAGCTGGTGCACCCGGCAGCAGGCCTTCTGGTCCAGCAGGGTCTCCACAGTCCGGGCCATTTCGGCAAAACCATCCTGCCCGGTCTGTGCCTGCCGCAGCGCCAAAAGCCGCCGGGCGGTATCCGGGTCGAGACGGGCCAGCAGGCGCCGGGCCTGAAACCGGAGACTGTCCCCGGTGAGGGTCAGGCCGCTTTCCTGAACCAGGGTGCGGACTTCCCCGGCCTGGGCGCCGGAACACCGCAGGCGGGCCAGAGCGGCACCGGCGGCGGCAGGTCCAACGGGGGCCAGCAAAGCCGCCAGCCGGGTCATCGGGTCGGGGGGCAGAGCGTCCACCACCCGGAGGCTTTCAGCGTACCGGTCCGGGCATCCGGCGCAGTCCAGTTCGGGCAGAAGCTTCCCCAGAATTTCGGGCGGCATCCACCGGGCGGGGCAGGGCGCAGAGAGCAGTTTATACAGCTCCTGCCAGATCCGCTCGGCGGAAACGCATTCCAGCCGAGCCCGCTCCTGCAGGGCGGCCCGGGCGGTGTCCGGGTCCAGCTCCAGGCCCTCTTTGGCCCCGAACCGGTACAGGCGCAGGATCCGCAGCCCGTCTTCTTCAAACCGCCGGACCGGGTCCCCCACCGCCCGCACCACACGGCGGACCAGCAGGTCCTCCCGGCCGCCAAGGGGGTCAATCAGCCCCTCGGCGTCGTTGTAGGCCATGGCGTTGATGGTGAAGTCCCGCCGGGCCAGGTCCTCCCGGACATCGGCCACAAAATCCACATGGTCGGGGTGGCGGCCGTCCGAATAGTCCCCTTCCACCCGGAAGGTGGTGACCTCATAGAGGCCGCCGTCCTGTTTGACGGTGACGGTGCCGTGCTGCAAGCCGGTGGGAATGCACCGTTTCTCTCCAAAGCACGCCAGCACCTGCTGAGGCCTGGCACTGGTGCAGATGTCCCAGTCCTGGGGCGTCCGTCCGGCCAGGCTGTCCCGGACACAGCCCCCCACCAGATAGGCCTGATGCCCCGCCCCGTGGAGGGCCGCCAGAACGGCGGCGGCGCCGGGGTCCATCGCGATGGTCATCTCATTCCTCCTCAAAGTGCAGGGTGACGGCCTTGCCGTCAAAGCCGCATTCCGCTGCCGGGCAGATGGCCCGGGCCAGGGGCAGGAATTCCTCCGGCTCCTTGATGCGGGGAGAATAGTGGGCCAGCCACAGCCGCCGCACCCCGGCCCGGGACGCCAGTCCGGCGCTCTGCCGGAAGGTGCTGTGGCCGTATTTGGCAGCTTCGGCGGCCAGCTCGTCCCCGGCGTAAGTGGCGTCGCAGATCAACAGATCCGCATCCCGGGCCGCCGTCTCCAGGGCGGGACAGGGGGCGGTATCCCCCGAAAAGACCACCCGTATTCCCCGCCGGGCGGGACCGCAGACCATCTCCGGGCGGACGCCGTCCACCGTCTCCCCCCGCTGCAGCCGCTTCCAGTCCCGGAGAGGGACCCCCAGGGAGCGGGCCTTTTGGGGGTCGAACCGGCCGGCCCGGGGCAGATGGAACAGATAGCCCTGGCTGGGTACCCGGTGCCGGGTGGGGATGGCAGACAGTTCTGCCCCGCCCTCAAACCAGAGGGGCTGTTCCGCCGCATCCGCCAGCACAATCTGGTAAGGCAGCGGCCCTGCCAGCAGCCGCATCACGCTCCAGAAAGATTCCAGCCCCCGGGGCCCTGTCAGCAGCAGAGGGGCGGTGCGGCCCTGGCAGGCGATGGTCTGCAGCAGGCCCGGCAGGCCAAAGATGTGATCCCCGTGGTAATGGGTCAGGCAGATGGCCTCCAGCCGGGACAGACTGACCCCCGCCTTCATGGCGGCGGCCTGGGTTCCCTCGCCGCAGTCAAAGAGCAGGCTGTGCCCGCCCCAGGACAGCAGGGCCGTGGTCAGGGCCCGTTCAGGCAGCGGCATGGTGGCCGCTGTCCCCAGCAATGTGACTGTAACCATATCCTGCCTCCTCCCGGTCCGAAAATACCCCCCTCAGCCCTCGGCGGGCTGTTCCCAATTTTTGCAGACATCCACCCAGGCTGCATAGCCGGAATACCGCTCCAGCTCGGGGATGGTGAGCTCAATGGCCGAATTGCTGCTGCCGCAGGCCGGGAACACCGTCTCAAACCGCTTGAGGGAGGCGTCCAGATAGACCGTCACCCCCGGATTCACCCCAAAGGGACAGACGCCGCCCACGGCGTGGCCCACCAGGCTGGCGGCCTCGTCGGGCGTCAGCATCTTGGCCTTGGTGTCGAACTGCTGTTTATACTTGTGGTTGTCGATCTTGGCGTCTCCGGCTGCCACGATCAGCACCGGGCCGCCCTCCACCATGAAAGACAAGGTCTTGGCAATCCGGCAGGGCTCGCAGCCCACCGCCTGGGCGGCCAGCTCCACCGTGGCGCTGGACACCGGAAATTCCAGAATCCGGTCCTCCATCCCCCAGGTTTTAAAATAGGCTCTGACTTTTTCAATCGACATATCTTTCTACCCCTCGATCCTGATTTTGCGCCCCGGGGCGCATCTCTTATACTATAACACACACCGGTCCAAAACGCTATACACCCCGCCTGCCCGGAGGGCCTTGACTTTTGGCATAGATTCGATATAATGGGTTTGGCTCCTCTCTGGAGCTGAAAACAGAATACCGTCTCATCGGAGGATCGTGTATCGCAATACACCAAAGAGATGCTGTATATCTCTGATCGGATAAGATGTCGAGTGCGCTCGGTTGTTGTTACGTTGTTGCAATGGCCGGGCGCCTTTTTGTTGCGTGCCTTTCCGCCGGCGGGACACGGACATGACAGAAAGGAGATGTTCCATTTATGGATTCCACCGCGCTTTTTGCCAAGACACCCCCTGTAAAACTGTTTTTCATTGCCTCCATCCCCGGGGCAGTCAGCATGCTGGCTTCCTCCCTGTATCAATTCCTGGACGGCGTGTTTGTGGGGAATTTCCTGGATGCCACCGCCTTTGCGGCCCTCAACCTGGCAATGCCCTTTGTCATCATCAATTTTTCCCTCGCCGACCTGGTGGGCGTGGGTTCCTCGGTCCCCATTTCCATCGCCCTGGGCCGGGAGGACCGCCGGGAGGCCAACAACATCTTTACCTGCGCCTGCATTTTGATTGTGGCGGCGGGGGCCGTCATCGGCGCCGTCCTCTTTGCGGCGGCCCCCTTCCTGATCGGGCTGATGGGGGCTGAGGGCGACTTTGCCGCCCAGGCCGTCCAGTATATGCGGACCTATGCCCTCTGTTCCCCCTTTACCACCATCCTGTTCGCCGTGGACAACTATCTGCGGATCTCGGGCTATATCCGGGGCAGCATGTGCATCAACATTCTGATGTCGGTCCTCTGCGTCGCCTTTGACATCCTCTTTCTGGGGGTGTTCGGCTGGGGCATCTGGGCCGCGGCCTTTGCCGCCTCCCTGGGCATGTTCCTCTGCGTCCTGCTGGCCTTCATCCCCTTCGTCCGGGGCCGGGCCCTCCTCCATTTCTGCCGGCCCCGGTTTGAGGCCCGGATTCTCCGGCAGATTGTCACCTGCGGCAGTCCCAGCTTTTTAAACAACATCGCCGGCCGAATCACTTCCATCCTGATGAACCTCTTTCTGGTCCGTCTGGGGGGCGAACTGGCCGTCTCGATCTACGGCGTCCTGATGTATGTGGACGGCTTCATCCAGCCTCTGATGTACGGAATGTGCGATTCCCTTCAGCCCGCCGTGGGCTACAACTGGGGCGCCGGCAAGTTCTCCCGGGTCCGGGCCATCGAGAAATGCTGTTTCATCGCCGCGGCCGTCATCTCGCTGGGCTCGGTGGCCGCCATCGCCGGCGCTCCCGCCTGGATCACCCGGCTCTTCCTCGCCGGCGCCGAAGGGAATGCCCTGGCTCTGTCGGTCCAGGCGCTGGAGCTGTTCGGCCTCACCTATCTGACCCGCTGGCTCTCTTTTGCCACCCAGAGCTATATGCTGGCCATCGAAAAGCCCCTCTCCGCCTCCATCCTCTCGGTGTCCACCGCCCTGGTCTTTCCGGTGGTTCTGCTGGCGGTCCTGTGGCCTCTGGGTCTGACCGGGCTGTGGATCAATTTCCCCGCCACCTCGGCCCTGGCCGCCGTTTTGGCGGTGGTGATTCTCCGCCGCCAGCATTCCCAGCTTCACCGCCCCGATGCCGCCTGACCTGCCATACAGAGGGAATATGGCAAGTTATTCCTGCAAGGCATTTGTGCTTTTTCCTTTCCTGTGTTATAGTAATAACGTAGGTATTGTAGGGATTCCAGCCCGCCGGGTTTGCCCTGCGGTACAAAACACAGGTATAAGGAGAACATCATTGTGAACAAACAGCTGAAAACCATGACCCTGTCCGCCATGTTTCTTGCCCTGGGGCTGGTCCTGCCCTTTTTCACCGGGCAGATCCCCCAAATCGGCAGCATGCTGCTGCCCATGCACATTCCCGTGTTCCTCTGCGGACTGATCTGCGGGTGGCAGTACGGCGCCGCGGTGGGCTTCATCGTCCCCCTGCTGCGCTCGGTCCTCTTCGGGATGCCGCCCCTCTTCCCCACGGCCCTGTCCATGGCCTTTGAACTGATGACCTACGGCCTGGTGGTGGGTCTGCTGTACAGCATTTCCCGCTGGCAGTGCATCCGGGCCCTCTACCGCTGCCTGCTGCTGGCCATGCTGGCCGGCCGCGTGGTCTGGGGCGTGGTCCAGGCCGTCCTGCTGGGTCTGTCGGGCAATGCCCTGACCATGCAGGTCTTTATGGCCAGCGCCTTCCTCAACGCCATCCCCGGCATCGTGGTGCAGCTGATCCTGATCCCGGTGGTGATGGTGGCCCTCAACCGGACCGGCCTGGTCCCCTTCCGGCAGGCCAAAAAGGCCGTCCACTGAGCCCCCTGCAATTCAAAACCGGAGCCTTTTCCCAAAGGCTCCGGTCTTTTTATGCCGGTTGATGCTCCTCGATCATCTCCCGCAGCCGGGACAAAAACAGCTCGGCCGCCGGGGAAAAGACCTGGTATTTCTTCCAGACAATGTCCAGCCCCGATTCCAGCCGGGGCCAGAGGGGACGGAAGCAGAGACTGCTGCCCTCAGAAGTGTTGGCCAGCCCGTCCAGGGTGATGGCATAGCCCACCCCCGCTTCCACCAACAGGGCCGCGTTGTAAACCAGGTTGTAGTTGACCGCGATATCCAGCTTTCCGAAGTCCTCCCCGAACCAGTCGGCAAAGGCGTTCTCCCCCGGATGGGGGGTGATGACCTGCCGGGAACAAATCAGGGGCAGGCCCATCAGGTCCGCTCTTTCAATCCGTTCCTTTTGGGCCAGCGGGCTGTCCCGGCGCATCAGGACTCCCCAGACATCCCTGGCCGGCAGGCTGAGGGCGTCATATTTGGCGATGTCCGCCGGCTGAATCAGAATCCCGAAGTCTAGCAGTCCCTTGTCCAGCCGGTCGGTGACATCCTGGGCGTTGCCGCTGTGCAGGTGATACCGGATGCCGGGGCATTCCTCCCGCAGCTGCCGGATCAGGCCCGCAATGGGACACAGCGCCCGGGTCTCTCCGCTGCCTATGTAAATATCCCCACTGACGGTGTCCTCCAGGGCGATGAACTCGGCATCGGTCTTGTCCACCATGGCCACAATCTCTTCGGCCCGCTTGCGCAGCAGAACCCCCTCGGGGGTCAGGTCCACCCGGTGGCTTTTGCGGATCAGGAGCTGGCGGCCCAGTTCCTGTTCCAGGTTCTGCATCTGCCGGGACAAAGTCGGCTGGGTCAGGTGCAGGAAATTAGCGGCCCGGGTGATGCTGCCCTCCCGGGCCACCGCCAGAAAATAGCGCAGTGTTCGTATCTCCATCCCCATCCAGCAGGCGCCGCCTGGCGGCCGCCTGCTCTCCCCCTTTCCGGTGTTGTGTTTGTTCTTTCAGTATACCCTTTTTTGCCATGCCTGCCAAGCATTTCTCCCAATAAAAATGAAGTATTTGCTATTTGACCGCCGCTGCCCTACAATACAGACAGAGGCAAACCCCAAAGGCAAGGAGGTGTGACAGATGGAAAGCCTTTCGGAAGAGCAGGTGTTCCGCCTGCGCCGGAATCTGTCCGACGCTGGATGCGACCCCGCCCTGATCTCCCGCTTTCTGGAGCTGGAACAATGCCACCGCCGCAGCGAACAATACCGGATGCTGGCCCGTCAAAAGGCGGCTCTGCTCCAGGCCCTCCACTGTGTGGAGTACAAAATCGACTGTCTCGATCACCTGCTCTACCTGATGCACAAAGAAGACGCCAACCCATGAGCAAACGGAGGTTTTTGATATGAACCAAGCGACATTGCAGCTGACCCAGGCATGGGACAAGACCTTTCCCCAGAGCGACAAAGTCACCCATCGGAAGGTGACCTTCTACAACCGGTACGGCATCACCCTGGCCGCCGACCTCTACCAGCCCAAAGACGCCGCCGGCAAGCTGCCTGCCATCGCAGTCTGCGGCCCCTTCGGCGCCGTCAAGGAACAGGCTTCGGGTCTGTACGCTCAGACCATGGCCGAGCACGGTTTTCTGACCATCGCCTTTGACCCCTCCTTCACCGGCGAGAGCGGCGGCCAGCCCCGGTATATGGCCTCCCCCGACATCAACACCGAAGATTTTCAGGCCGCGGTGGACTTCCTGTCAGTGCAGGAGAATGTGGACCCGGACAAAATCGGGATCATCGGCATCTGCGGCTGGGGCGGCCTGGCCCTCAACACCGCCGCCATCGACACCCGGGTCAAGGCAACCGTGTCCTCCACCATGTACGATATGAGCCGGATCAACGCCAAGGGCTATTTTGACGGGGAGGACAGCGAAGAAGCCCGCCACGCCAAGCGGGAAGCTCTGAACGCCCAGCGGACCACCGACTACCGCAGCGGCAGCTATGCCCTGGGCGGCGGGGTGGTGGACCCTCTGCCCGAGGACGCCCCCTTCTTTGTGAAGGATTACTACGCCTACTACAAGACTCCCCGGGGCTATCATCCCCGGTCCCTCAACTCCAACGGCGGCTGGAATGTCACCGGCTGCATCTCCTTCCTGAACCAGCCCATCCTCCAGTACACCAACGAGATCCGCAGCGCGGTGCTGGTGATCCACGGCGAAAAGGCCCACTCCTGCTATATGAGCCGGGACGCCTTCGCCGCCATGATGAAGGGCAATCCCTGCCCCGGCAACAAGGAACTGATGCTGATTCCCGGCGCGGTCCACACCGATCTATACGATCAGATGGACGTGATTCCTTTCGATTCCATCGCCGCCTTTTTCCACAAGTATCTGGGTTAAGGTGGAAAAACAAAAAGGGCGGGCCCCGCGGGGTCCGTCCTTTTTCCTTTCGCTTTTATGCGGCTGCGGCGTCCGGTTTTGGACGGGTGAAGACCTTGCGGCGGCAGATCTGCCAGCTGACCGCCGCGGCGATGACCTCGGTAAACCAGAAGGCATGCCAGACCCCCACAGGGCCCCACACCAGGCTGAACCCAAAGGCCGCCGGGAGAATGCAGAGCACATACCGCAGCAGAGAGATCAGCAGAGACGGGCCGCCCATCCCCAGCCCCTCCAGGGCGCCGCAGGAGATCACCGACACCGCCGAGATGATGAACCCAATGCTGATGATTCGCAGTGCGGTGCTGCCCACAGCAACGGTCTGGGTGCTGGTGGAGAACAGGCCGATCAGCTGACCGGGAATCGCCCAGCAGAGAACGGTCCCCACCGCCATAATGCCCACCGAAAGGGACAAACCGGTCAGGAAAATCCTGCGGACCCGGCCTTCTTCCCGGGCGCCGTAGTTGTAGCCGATGATGGGCCGCATTCCCTGGACGATGCCGCTGGCCGGCAGATACAGGAAGGTCTGCAATTTGTAGTAGACCCCCAGCACCAGGACATATACTTCGGAGTAGGCTGCCAGGATGATATTCAGACAGGAGATGAGCAGGGAGGGCAGGGCCATATTCAGGGTGGCCGGGACTCCCACGGCGTACATCTTCCGGGTGATGGCCCAGTCGATGCTCTCCCGGTCAAACCGCAGCCGGACCGGGATTTTCCTGGCCGCATAGAGGACCAGGTAAATCACCAGGCTCAGCACCTGGCCCACACCGGTGGCGATGGCTGCCCCCTCAATCCCCATCGCCGGGAAGGGCCCCCATCCAAAGATCAAAACCGGGTCCAGCAGGATGTTGGTGAGACAGCCCGACATCATACAGACCATGGTCATCAGCATCTTGCCGGTGGCCTGGAAGATCTTTTCCAGGGACATGGACGCGGCAATGACCACCGAAAAGGCAAAGGCAATCCGGGCATACCGGACCCCCAGGTCGATGACAGCCTGATCGGCGGTGAACATGGCCAGGAAAAACGGCATCACCGGGATACAGACCAGCATCAGCACCAGGCCGTGGAGGGCATTCCACAGGATGCTCTGGGAGGCGGCTGCGGTGACCTTTTGGCTGTTCTGGGCGCCCAGATAGTAGGAGATGACGGCATTGGCTCCCACCGAGAAACCGATGGTCACCGCATTGATGAGGTTCTGAAGCGGATACACCAGGGAAAGGGCCGTCATGGCGTCCTCGCTGATTCTGGCCACATAGTAGCTGTCCACAATGTTGTACAGCGACGACACCAGCATCGACAGCACCATGGGCAGTGACATGGACAGCACCAGCGGCAGAACCGGTCTTGTTTTCATAAAGTTTTGCTGCATGGAAAATTCCTCTGTTTCCTTTCCTGTGCCCCTGACACGGGCACACAAAAAAAGCTATATCCTTCCTGTTTGTATCAGAAACAGGACAAAGATATAGCTTGCGCAGGAGGCATTATAATACAGCCCCGGGCGGTTGTCAAGTTCCAAATCCTGGAAACTGCCCTTCTTTCTTTCCGGGCCAGGGCGTGATATAATAGAAAAATAATAGAAAAAACAGCCTGTCCCGGCCCCTGGCCTGGCTTTGGCCCGGCCCGGCCGCATACACTGTATCAAAACAAGTGAGGTGCACATACATGAAAGTCCTTATGATTAACGGCAGCCCCCGTGTGGGCGGCAATACCTCCATCGCCCTTCAGGAGATGGAAAAAATCTTTGCCCAGGAAGGCATCGAGACCGAAACCGTCCAGATCGGCAACCAGGCCATCCGGGGCTGCATCGCCTGCGGCACCTGCGCCAAGCAGGGCAAATGCGTCTTTGACGACGCCGTCAACGCCGTGGCTCCCAAGCTGGAAGCCTGCGACGGTCTGGTCATTGCATCGCCGGTTTATTATGCTTCGGCCAACGGCACCCTGATCTCCTTCCTGGACCGGCTGTTCTACAGCACCCATTTCAGCAAGGCCATGAAGGTGGGCGCCAGCGTGGTGGTGGCCCGCCGCGGCGGCCTGTCCTCTACTTTTGACGAGCTGAACAAATACTTCACCGACGCCGGCATGCCGGTGGCCTCCAGCCAGTACTGGAACAGCGTCCACGGCCGCGCCCCCGGCGAGGCCTCCCAGGATGCCGAGGGCCTCCAGACCATGCGCACCCTGGCCCGGAACATGACCTTCCTGATGAAGAGCATCGCCCTGGGCAAAGAGACCTACGGCCTGCCCGAGACCGAGCCGGTCCAGCGCACCAGCTTCATCCGCTGACCTTGTCCTTTCCAGCCCGCCCCGCGAGGGCGGGCTTTTTTCTGCCTTGACAAAACGGCTTTCTCTATGCTATCGTGTCATCGAACTACACACCACAAGGAGACAACCACATGCGCTACGATGCGGCCCCCATGGAGGGCCTGACAGACCGGGTCTGGCGGCAGGCCCACCAGCAATTTTTCGGCGGGGCGGACCGCTATTATGCCCCCTTCATCTCCCCGCCCGAGAACCGGGTCCCGGTGAAAAAGAAGATGGCCGAACTGTTCCCCGAGGCCAACCCCGGCGCGCCGGTGATCCCCCAGCTTTTGGGCAAGGACGGCAGCTGTGCCGCCTGGATGATCGGCCTGCTGCGGCGGGAGATGGGCTACACCGAAATCAACCTGAATTTCGGCTGTCCTTCCGGCACCGTCACCGCCAAGGGGAAGGGCGCCGGGATGCTGCGGGATCTGGATGCCCTGGACCGGTTCCTCTACACCGTATTCGATGAGGCCGGCGGGCCCATCTCGGTCAAAACCCGGATCGGCGTGGAAAGACCGGAGGAATTCGGTCCCATTCTGGAAATCTACAACCGCTACCCCCTGGCCGAACTCATCATCCATCCCCGGGTGATGCGTCAGCTCTACCGGGGCCAGGCCGACCGGGCCGCCTTTGCCGCCGCCCTGCCGTCCTGCAAAGCCCCCGTCTGCTACAACGGGGACATCACCACCCCCGACGACCTGACCGCCCTGGCGGCCGCCTGGCCCCAGTTGTCCGGCCTGATGGCGGGCCGCGGCCTCATCGCTGACCCGGCCCTGTTCCGCCGGGCCCGGGGCGGGCCCCCCGCCTCCAAAGAGGAGCTGCGGGCCTATCTGGCCCAGCTCTACGCCGGCTACACCGCCGCCTTTGGCAGCGCTCCCGCCGCCATCAGCCGGATGAAGGCCTTCTGGCACGCGTGCATCGGCCTGTTTGAGGGGACCGAAAAGCTGGAAAAACAGCTGAAAAAGCTGCGGGACCCCTGGGAATACGAAGTGACGGTGGACCAGATTTTCACCCTGCCTCTGCGCCGGTAACGCAAAAGCCCGCCGCCCCTCACGGGGGCAGCGGGCCGGATCAGATGTGGATGGAATCAGACATCCAGATAATTGCGCAGCAGCGCCTGCAGCAGGTCATCGCGGTCGACCTTGCGGATCAGGGAGCGTGCGCCGTTGTGGGTCGTGATGTAGGTGGGATCTTCCGACAGGATGTAGCCCACCAGCTGATTGACCGGGTTGTAGCCCTTCTCTTTCAGCGCAGCATACACTTGCTGCAATATCTCACGAATCTGCTCGTCCTTCTCATCGTGGATCGAAAAAATAGCAGTAGGTTCACTCATAACAATCCACTCCCTTCTGCTTTGTAGACACAAAGCGGTCTGCGGCTACGGGCTGCCGCACGAATGCTTCTTTTATTCTACACGAATCAGGGCCAAACTTCAAGTATTGATACAAATATTTACAAATCGGGGCCCCAAAAGTGGCTTTTACGCCGATTGTTCGGGGCCGTTCAGGGCCTGTTGACCCTCCATCTTGGGCCCGGGGTGGGGATGCGTCCCTTTTTGGGTCTGATTTCCGGTTTTGGATGGGTCCGGCCTCCGGCCGGGAAAGGAGAAGCCGCATGATCTTCGGCATCGGATGCGATCTGTGCGCCATCGACCGCATGGAAAAAAGCCTGACCGGCCCCCACGGGGCGGCCTTTGGACGGCGGGTGTTCGGCCCCGAGGAGCGGGCCGCCCTGGGCCTGACAGAGGAAGGGCCCCTCTCCCTCACCTCCCACCGCGCTGCCAGTGCGGCGGCCAACTTCGCCGCCAAGGAAGCCTTTCTCAAGGCGGCGGGGACCGGTTTGGCAGGGCCCTTCTCCCTGGCCGAGATTCAGGCGGTCCGTCAGCCCTCGGGGGCCCCGGCCTACCAGTTTTCGGGCCGGACCGCCGATTGGGTGGCAGAACACCATCTCATCGCCCGCCTTACCCTGAGCCACGACGGGGGTTTTGCCATGGCGGTCTGTTTGCTGGAAGAAATCGAGACCTCCTGCATAAGATAAACCAAAGGCGTCCTGCATAGGCCGCAGCGGTTTGGGGCATACTTCTGGTGTCAACCAAAGGGCTGCGGGCGGCTGGCACGCCGGCACATAGAGCGGCCAGACACCGCGCCCCCCAATCTGCAAGGAGGGAGTTCCATGGAGGTACACAGAGGAGAAGTTTTCTATGCCGAC
>CALWZL010000042.1 GCA_944385995.1 uncultured Faecalibacterium sp. | reverse complement strand
TTGCGGTCAAAATGTCCCGCAATCAGGAAATCCAGCTTTTCCACCTGGAACAGATACCGGATCACTTCCTGAACGGCCTCGGGCATCAGTCCCTGGCCCCAGCAGTCCTTTGCCAGGACATAGCCGATCTCCCGGCCCCGGAAGGCAGCCAGCTCGGGATAGTGTTCTTCATCATAGCACTCCACGCCGATGGAACCGATCATCTTTCCCTGGTATTCCAGGGCGAAGGTCTTGTGCTGGCCAATGAACAGGTCCAGAATCTTCTGGGTTTCCTCCCGGCTCTGATGGGGCAGCCATCCGGCCATCTGGCCCACCCCATCCACCCGGGCATAGGCATAAAAGTCCTCCAGGTCGCTCTGACGCCAGGGGCGCAGCGTCAGCCGCGGGGTGTGGAGCACCACATCCCGGATATCAATGGGCGCATTCATCCTGGGTCAGCCTTCCTGGACCATCATCCGGGCCGCCTTGTAGATGTCGCCGCAGCCCAGGGTGACCACCAGGTCGCCTTCTCGGGCGTTCTCCTTGACCCACTGGGCGGCAGCCTCCAGGCTGTCAACCAGCACAGCATCCGGCACCTTGGCGGCCAGCTTGGCACTGTTGATGGTGGGGTCGTTGGGCTCCCGGCTGCCCAGAATCGGGGTCAGGACGGTGATGTCGGCCAGCTTCAGCACGTCTGCAAAATCATCCAGCAGCATTTTGGTGCGGCTGTATGTAAACGGCTGATGAACGGCAATCAGGCGCTTGTAACCCAGTTCCTTGGCGGTGGTCAGGGTGGCCCGCATCTCGGTGGGATGGTGGGCATAGTCATCCACCACCACGGCACCGTTGCACTCGCCGTAGACCTCAAAGCGGCGGCAGGCGCCCTTGAAGGAAGCCAGCGCATCGGCGCACTGCTTCACCGTCAGACCCATGGACAGGCAGACGGCGCACATGGCCAGGGCGTTGTAAATGTTGTGGTAGCCGGGCACCGCCAGTTTGATGTGGCCGCCGGCGTGGTCCCAGGACTCCAGGTCGAATTCATAGAAGCCGGGGCGGTATTCCTGGACGTTGACAGCCCGGTAGTCGCCCTCGTTCTTGATGGCAAAGGTCCGAACACGGCGCTGGATGGTGTACATGACATCCATGGTGTTCTTGTCGTCGGCGTTGGCGAAGATCATGAACTGGGTCATCAGGGAGAACCGCTTGAAGGCAAACTTCAGCTCGCCCATGCTGCCGTAGTAGTCCAGATGGTCGTTGTCGATGTTCAGAACCACCGACAGATAGGGGGTCAGCTTGAGGAAGGTCTCGGCGTACTCGCAGGCTTCCACCACGATGTCGTCACCCTTGCCGGCCTTGCCGTAGCCGCCGATCAGGGGCAGCTTGCCGCCGATGACCGCGCTGGGGTCCCGCCCGGCCAGCTCCAGAGCCGTGGTAATCATGGCGGTGGTGGTGGTCTTGCCGTGGGTGCCCGACACGCAGATGCTGTTCTTGTACAGGCGGCTCACATAGCCCAGCAGAACGCTCCGCTCAATGGTGGGGATGCCGTAGCTGTCGGCCGCGGCCCGCTCGACGTTGTCCTTGGGAATGGCCGCCGAATAGACCACCATGTCGGCGCCGATGACATTGTCGGCGCTGTGGCCCAGGGTCACTTTGATCCCCATCTCCCGCTCGGCCCGGATGGTGCTGCCGTCCAGCACATCACTGCCCGAAATCTCGTACCCCTTGGCTGCCAGAATCTGAATCAGCGGGTACATGCCGCTGCCGCCGCAGCCGATGAAATGAATTCTCTTGACATGATCCAGCAGGCGCTGATCATAATCGCTGAACATATTCATAAAGGCTTTACCTCCCTATATCCGCGGCCCGTCCGGCCGGAAGAAGTCCTGGACCGGGTTTGTGTTCTCCCAGCAGGACACAATGATTCATTGTTACTGATTATTATAGTATTTTTGGCGGACGAAATAAACAGTTCCCCTTCATTTTTGAGAAAAAGCCGGAAATCGCTTCTTATTTTTGTAGGATACTACAAGAGCGGCAGGCCATGCGGGGCGGCAGCGCGGGGCTTTCAGCGGCCCCGCCGGGCCAAAATTTCGTCCAGAATGGCGCCGGCCACCGCTTCCTTGCTCATCAGGGGCAGCTGGCGCACCCCACCGTCCGGCGTCAGGAAGGTCACCAGATTGGTATCCACCCCAAAGCCTGCGCCCGGGTCCTTGAGGTTGTTGGCCACGATCATGTCCAGATTCTTCCGGCGGAGCTTTTCGGCCGAGTGGGCCACCATGTCCCGGGTCTCCATCGAAAAGCCGCAGAGGAACTGATGGGTCTTGCGGGGGCCGATGGTCCCCAAAATATCGGCGGTGCGGACCAGAGGGATGCTCATCTCACCGTCCGACTTTTTCACCTTGTCGGCGGCCACCGTGGCAGGGCGGTAATCGGCCACCGCCGCCGCCATCACCAGAATATCGGTCTGTTCAAAGCGGCTGGTGACAGCGTCGTACATATCCTGGGCCGAGGTGATGGCCACATCCTCCGCAAAGCGGACCGGCTCCAGGGCGGTGGGGCCATGGATCAGGGTGACCGATGCTCCCCGCAGGGCGGCGGCATGGGCCACCGCATAGCCCATCTTGCCGGTGGAATGGTTGGTCAGGCAGCGGACCGGATCAATGGCTTCCTGAGTGGGACCGGCAGTGACCGTCACCCGCAGGCCGGCCAGATCTTTGGGGGCCAGGGCCTGTTCCAGATAGTCCAGCAATACCCCATCCGCGGGCAGACGGCCCTTCCCTACATCGTGGCAGGCCAGCACCCCGCTCTCCGAAGGGATGATGGTAAATCCATACCGCTCCAGGGTGCGGATGTTGTCCTGGGTGATGGGATTTTCCAGCATGCCGGTGTTCATGGCCGGGGAGACCAGTTTGGGACAGCCTGCCGCCAGGACGGTGGTGGTCAACATGTCGTCGGCGATGCCGTGGGCCATCTTGGCGATGACATTGGCGGTGGCCGGCGCCACCAGAATCACGTCCGCCTTTTTGGCCATTGAAATATGGGTGACATCAAACTTGAAGTCGCGGTCAAAGGTATCGACCATACATTTGTGGCCGGTGAGCGTTTCAAAGGTCAGGGGTGTGATGAACTGGGTCGCGTTGCGGGTCATGATAACTTCCACATCGGCTCCCCGCTTTTTCAATGCGCTGGCGATGTTGGCCATTTTATAGGCGGCAATGCCGCCGGTAATCCCCAGCAGGACGCACTTGCCTTGCAGATCCATAGGAATATCCTCCCTGTTTCAGTGATTGCTGCGATATCAACAGTATAAACCAATCCGCCCCGGATGACAAGCGCAGCCCGCACCCAAACGAAACACTTTCCCGCCCCAATCTTTCCGCACACAAAAAAGTGCCCCCGCAGCCTGTCAACAGCGGGGGCACTTTGGGGGAACGGGCTGGTCCTGTAAAGCGCGCGGACCACCCTGGGAATCTCCTGGTTACTCTGTCACAGCCGTTTTCAGCCGGTCCAGATCGGCGGCGTCGGGGTGGCTGACCGCCTGGTCAAAGTTGGCCAGCATCATGGCTTTGCGGGGACTGTCCGGCATCTGTTCGTACCGGGTGCGGACGGCCTGGGGCATCTTGCCCTGGCACATGTAGCTGCCCAGAACCTGGACGCCGGGGGCCAGGTTTTCCTTGACCCGGGCCAAAATCTGGTCAAAATAGGCCGGCGACCCGCCGAAACCGGCGGTGCCGAACAGAAAGACCTTCTGATGGGTCAGACCTTGCAGGAATGCCTGGGTGGGCGCATCACAGGTCCCCTTGTCGGTCCAGAAGCCTACATAGATGGTCTCCGCGGCCAGGGCTTCCTGACTGGGAGCGCCAACATAGACGCACCCTTCCCCGGGCAGGGCGTCCCGGATGGTCTGGGCCAGCAGGGCGGTATTTCCGGTCCGGCTGCTGTAAACAATGGCGTAACTCATTTGGTTTCCTTCCTTTCATAGATGCAGTGGACGCCCCGGTGGGCCATCATCCCGCCCAGGCACTCTTTATTGCAGCGGACACACCGGTGAATCTCACCGGCGCGGCCTTCCTGTACCTTTTTGGGCCAGTCGGGATCGGCGATCAGCTGCCGGCTCATGGCCGCACAGTCAATCCGTCCGGCGCGCAGCTGTTCCTCCACAAAGTCGGGATCGCTCAGGCCGCCCACCCCGCAGATGGGCAGCCGGCTCACCGCCCGCACCTGGTCGCAGAATTTCAGGAAGCAGCCCTCCTGCCCAAACACCGGGTGATTTTTGGGCGGGATGGTGTCGCTCAGCTGGCCATGGTTGGCCAGGGTCACATGGAAACTGGTGACCCCTGCCTCCTCCAGCAGCGGCACAAAGATGGGCAGCTCCTCCTCCAGAACGCCGGCGTTGCCGTAGTGGGGGTTTTCCTGCCGGACGGCCAGTTTGTAATCGATGGGCAAATGGGGCATCCGCCGGCGAATGGCGGAAACCGCCTCCACCGCGAAGCGGGCCCGGTTCTCGGGACTGCCACCATAGCTGTCCGTCCGGTGATTGAAAACCGAAGAGCTGAAGCTGCCGCACATCCGGTCTCCGTGGACCTGCACCATATCAAAGCCCGCTTTCACCGCCAGCTCGGCCGCTGTGCCGAAGGCCTCGGTGATCCGGTGAATCTTTTCCACCGGCAGCCCGGTGATGTAGGGTCCCACCTGCTGGTTCAGCAGAGGGCGCAGCTCTTCCATCGAAATCCGCTTGGTGAGCACGCCGGGGATATACTTGAGCATCTCTTTCAGGTTGGAGTCGGACTGGTGCAGCTGGGCACAGATTTTTGCCCCTTCGCTGTGGACCGCATCCGCCATGGCCTTATAATAAGCGAATCCCTTCCTGGAATAAAGGGACGGCCCGAACTTGCCGGGCAGCACCGGCACGTCGCCGATGATAATCATGGCGCAGCCGCCAGCGGCCAGGCGGCGCAGATAAGCCACCTGTTCCTCTATGGGCAGGCCCATGCTGGTGGGAGCAAAAATGATCCGGTTCTTCAAGGTAAGTCCCCCATAATGGAAGGGACTGTTGATGGTTTCATACATAAGAATATCTTCTTTCTGAAGCAGATTGCAGGGATTGATTTCCTTGACCTGGTCAAGTATAGCATCACAGCTTGACAAAGTCAAGTATCAAATGGTGAAAATCGCGGGGAGAACTTTTCTGAAACGCAAAAAATCCAAACTTTCTCTTTTCAGAAAAAGTTCGGATTTCCTGGTGCGGATAAGAGGACTTGAACCTCCACCGAGTTGCCCCGATTAGAACCTGAATCTAACGCGTCTGCCAATTCCGCCATATCCGCTTATTTTGTTTTTGTCCGGCCGTCCGGCTGAGGACGTGAGTTATTATACCACAGCGGCTGGAATTGTCAAGGGTTTTTAGAGGAAATTTTATTTTTTCTGCAAAAAGGCCCCCGCCGGGCAGGCGAAGGCCTTGGATCAATCCTCAGCGGTCCTCAGGGGGGACATCGTCCAGACTGCCCTTGCCGGGCTCGGCGCCGGTCCAGCCCAGGCGCTTGGCATCGGGAGAGGCATCCCCTTCCCGCAGGGCTGTATCGTAGGCGTCAGTCCCATAATAGGCACTGGCGGGACCCAGCTCCAGCCAAAAATCTTCCGGCTCCGGCAGGCGCATCTGGTCCTCTGGATCGGTAACGGGACGGTCAACGAAATCACTCATACTCTGAAACCTCCTTGTGGGTTGGACTGCATACAGTCTGCCCGCCCGGTGTATACTTTATACGCGCCTTTTGCGGCGCCACAACTCCACCATTTTAAAGGAGGCTGCCCTATGGAAACCAAAGGCTGGAAAAGTTTCTGGACCTCTCTGTGGGTCACCCTGCTGGTCCTGCTGCCGCTGGTGGCGGCCACCATTTTGTTTGCCCAATACCAGACCGCCGAACGGGTCCGCGCATCCGAGAGCCAAAGCGGGGTGCCGGTCCTGCTGCCGCGGGAGGAAAATCACCTGACCCTGCTGACCTGTGTGGCCGGAGATGATCCGGCCTTTCTCCTTCTCTATTTGAACGCCGACCAGAACTGCATCCATCTGCTGGCCATTCCCGATTCCCTGGCGGTGCCTTTCGGCGACGGGGAGGACTCTCTGGCGGTCTGTTACCAGGCCGCAGGCCCTGCCCGCTGTCTCCAGGGTCTGCGGGAGGTCATAGATCTGCCCGAGGACGCCCGGTATCTGGCGGCCACCCCCGAAACCCTCATCCATCTGTGCGACCAGTACGGCAATGTGCGGGTGGGATTTTCGGGGGCGCTGACCCCCAGCGAATTGGCCCGCTTTGACCAGGCCGGTGTCGGGGACTGGAGCGCCGCTTCGGCCCACGCCTTTCTGACCGAATTGTCCCAGAGTCTGGCCCCTCACACGGTGGCCCAGGCCCGGGCCGCGGTCTGGGACGCCTTCTTCCGGCAGAATCTCGATGTGCTGCCCGCTTCCCTGCCCGACGCCCTGCGGCAGGTCAGCGATTCCCTTCTGACCGACTTGACCGCCGGCGACCTGCTGACCCTGGAGGACACCCTGGAACTGCTGGCCAACAACCAGGCCGTTGTCTCCAGCGACGCTCTGCCCGGCCAGTACGACCGCGGCACCGGTCTTTATACCCTGGACCAGGATTCGGAAGCCGCTGTACAGGCCTTTTTCAACGTTTCAGCCAGTGAAGCGCAGAGCCCGTCTTCCAGCGCACCATATCCCAGCACCAGCGTGCCGGGCGGGCAGGACGCGGAATCCGCCATGTAATAACTGCTGAGCGCGGCCAGCCGGATGCCGGCCTGTCTGGCTGCCGCCGCCAAGACCTGGTCCGGCGGGACTGTTCCGGTGAACTGGACCAGCAAATGAAGCCCCGTATGGAGTCCTGACAGCCGGACCGCCGGGCCAAAGGCCGCGGTGAGCGCCTGGGCCAGGGCGGTGCGGCGGGCCTTATAGGTCACCCGGCTGCGGGCCAGATGCCGGGTGAAATAGCCCTCCCCGATGAACCGGGCCAGGGTCTGCTGTTCAAACCGGCTGACCGTCCCCGAATAGAGGGTGTATCTCTTTTCCCAGGCCGGGAGCAGATGCTGGGGCAGCACCATATAGGCGATGCGGATGCCGGGGGCCAGGCTCCGGGCCACGGTGGACAGATAAATCACCGGGCCGTCGGCGCCGGCCATTCCCTGCAGGCTGGGCAGCGGCCGGGTGTCAAACCGGAACTCGGAATCATAGTCGTCCTCAATGATATACCGCTGACCGGGCCGGGCGGCAGCCCATCCCAACAGCTCGGCGCGGCGGGGCGCCGGCATGGTCACGCCGGTGGGGAATTGATGGCTGGGGGTCACATAACAGACCGCCGCGTCAGAGGCCGCCAGGGCGGTCACCGACAGTCCGCCCTCATCCACCGGCAGAAAGCGGCAGATGTGGCCGCTGTTTTCCAGCACCTGCCGGGCCCGGGGATAGCCCGGATTTTCGACGGCGGCCGGCCCCCTCAGCAGAGGCGCCAACAGGCTGAGCAGATACTCGATTCCCGCCCCCACCACAATTTGATCCGGCGTACAGCGCACCCCGCGGTATTCCTCCAGATAGGAGGTCAGGGCCTGCCGCAGTTCCCGGTCTCCCCTGGGCTCTCCGCGGGCCAGCAGGCCCGGCGAAGTATAGAGCAGCTCTTTCTGAAGCCGCGCCCAGGTGCGGAAAGGGAACAATCCGGTATCCACGCCGCTGGTGGACAAGTCGTACCGGACCAGCGGTTGTGACGGGATGCCTGTGTCCGCCTCCGCCGGCTGGCCGCCGGAGGCTTCCTGGCCCGGTTCCCGCCCCGGCAGGGCGGGATATTCCTGTACATAAAATCCGCTGCGGGGCCGGCTGGCCAGATATCCCTCGGCGGCCAGCATCTGATACGCGCCGTCCACCGTATTCACCGACACCGACAGTTCTCCCGCCAAACGCCGCTTGCCCGGCATCCGGGCGCCGGCCGGCAGTTCCCCCGACCGAATCTCGGCCACCAGGCTCCGGTACAACTGCTGATACAAGGGCACCTGGGATGCCGGGTCCAGGGCTGTGGTCAGATGCAGCATTCTGATTTCCTCCTTTTCTTCAAACTGACCCCATAAAAAAGTTCTGTTCTGGGTATTTTCATGGCATCAGTTTTCGCTATAATAGGAGCATACCTGTACAGGACCCGGTTGTCAAGGTCCGGGATTGTAAAAAATCATTGGGAGGGATCACCATGTCATCGACCGCAATGTGGCTGCTGCTGGCAGTCGTGGTCATCGCTATTTTGTTTGCCAGTGTGCTCTACAAGCGCACCTTTACACCCCACGAGCTGGCCCTGACCGGCGTCATGGCTGCACTGAGTTTTGCCGCCTATCTGTTCTTCCGGGTGCCGTTCTACGGCGGCTCGTCGTTCCATCTGGGCAACACCTTTACTGCCCTGGCCGCTCTGCTGATGGACGGCGTTTCGGGCGGTCTGGCCGGCGCCATCGGCCTGTCTCTGGCCGACATTCTGGCTGGTGACCCGGGCTATGCCGTCACCACCTTTGTCCTGAAATTCATCATCGGCGTGGTCTGCGGCGCTGTGGCACACCGTCTGTGCCGGATTGACAGCGCCGACCCCACCCGCCGTCTGTCCTATCTGGCCCGGGTGACGGTCTCGGCGGCATCCGGCCTGCTGGTCAACGTCCTCACCGACCCGCTGCTGGGCTACTTCCGCAACGTCTACATCTTCGGTCAGGAGTACACCGCCGCCCAGGCGCTGGCCGCTGTGGCGGGCGGCGTCACCCTGGTGAACAGTCTGGTGTCTACGGTCTGCGTTGTGCTGCTGTACCTGGCCGTCAAGCCCGCTCTGGACCGGGCCGGCCTGCTGCCCAGGCACACTGCCAAGGACACCACCCTTCATCAGGCCAAAAACGCCTGACGCCCCGGCGCTCCGGCGCATAGATCGTTCCGCCCCATCATAAAAATACAAGGAGCTGTACCACAAAGGTACAGCTCCTCTTTTTTGTCTGGGGGTGAAAGAAATGCTCACCGCTGTCCATCAACTGGTCTGGGGGCCGGCGGGGGTCGGCCTGCTGGCGGCGGCCGGACTCTGGCTGACGGTGCAAACCGGATGGTTTCAGCTGACCCACCTGCGGCTCTGGCTGAGCAAAACCCTGGGAGCCATTCTGACCGGCAGCCCCGATCTGGGCCGGGAAGGCGAAGGCAGCATCAGCCCCTGGCAGAGTCTCTGCACCGCTCTGGGCGCCACCATCGGCACCGGGAGCATTGTGGGGGTGGGGGCGGCTCTCATCAGCGGCGGGCCCGGCTCCATCTTCTGGATGTGGGTGATGGCCCTGTTCGGGATGATGACCTCCTATGCCGAAAACCTGCTGGGCCTGCGCTACCGCCAACAACGGGACGGCATTTGGCAGGGCGGCCCCATGTACTATTTGACCGCGGGTCTGGGGGCCAGACCAGGATGCCGCACCCTGGGCCGGGTTCTGGCCGGTCTGTTTGCCCTGCTGTGCATTCTGGCTTCCTTCGGCATCGGCAATCTGAGCCAGGCCAACGCCATCGCCGCCAGTCTGGAAACCGTCTTTCACCTTCCTCCCCTCCTGACCGGCGGGGTTTTGGCCGCTGCGACCGGCCTGATTCTCTGGCGGGGAATCCGCGGCGTGGCCGCAGCCGCCGAAAAACTGGTCCCCCTGATGGCGGTCTTTTATCTGCTGGGGACTCTGGCGGTGGTTGTGACCCATGCCTCGGCCCTGCCGGCCGCCCTGGGCTCCATCTGGAAGGGTGCTTTCGGCTGGCAGGCCGCCGGGGGCGGCGTGGTGGGTTACGGCATGGCGGCGGCAATCCAGTGGGGCTTTATGCGGGGCAGCTTTTCCAGCGAGGCGGGGCTGGGCTCCTCCGCCATTGCCAGCGGGTCCGCTTCTACCCGGGAGCCGGTTCAACAAGGGATGTGGGGTATCTTTCAGGTTTTTGTCTCCACCTTTCTGGTCTGCACCATGACGGCGCTGGCTATGCTCACCTCGGGTCTGGTGGACCTTCACACCGGGCAGATGCTCACCCTCTCCCCTGCCCCGGACCTGGCCGGCGAGGCCTTTTCAACGACCTTCGGTTCCCTGGGGCCTGTCCTGATTGCCGGGGCGGTGCTGCTGTTTGCCTGGTCCTCCATGCTGGGCTGGAGCCAGTACGGCGCCGTGTGCTGGGAATATCTCTTTGGGCCGTCCTCGGTATTCGCCTATCGGCTGGCATTTCTGGCCCTGATCGTCGCGGGCGCCAATGTGGAATTCAGCTCCGCCTGGGCTCTCTCGGACACCTTCAACGGCCTGATGATGCTGCCCAACCTGGCGGGCCTGGTGGGCCTTTCGGGCGAAGTGGCCGCGGAAACCAGGGCCTATCTGCACCGCACAAAGCCCGCCTTTCCAACAAAAAGCCCCGCGCTGCGGCAAAGCAAACACAGCGCGGGGCGGAAATAGCCCGTTTTTCGGTTCCCGGGGGCGGTCTGTTGACCTGCCCGCCGGGGACGTTCAGACTTTTATGGATTCATCGGTGTACCGTCTCAGCGGGCCGAAACGTACTTGTGCAGGGTCTTGCGGACGGCGCCGGGGCCAGCGTACAGCTCGGCCACCATGCCCTCGATCTTCTCGCCCAGACCGGCCTCGTACAGGTCGACGCCAAAGACATCCTTGCGGCTGTAGAGAGCCTTCAGGCAGCTGAAGTCCTGAGGACCTTCCTTGACCTCCAGGCCTGCCACGATGGCGCTCAGCTCAGCCAGCAGCGGATCGGGAGAGGGCTCGAAAGCCTTGCCCTCGTCGTCGATGCCGCGGATGTAGCGGGCATAGCCTGCCAGCACCAGCGGAATCAGGACCAGGTTGTTCATATCGAGGCCGCGGGCCTGATAGGACTTGATGGTCTCACCGAAGCGAATGGACAGCTTCTGGGAGGTATCGGTGGCGATGCGCTGGGGTGCGTCGGGCATGAAGGGGTTGGGCAGACGGCGGTTCAGGACCGCGTCGATGAAGTCGGTGGGCTTCAGGACGCCCGGGTCCACAACCACCGGCATGGCCTCGATGTAGCCCATCTTGGTGATGAGGCCGCGGATGTCCTCGTCGGCCATCTCGGCGCTGATGAGGGTGTAGCCCAGCAGGCAGCCATAGATGGACATGGCGGTGTGCAGCGGGTTGAGGCAGGTGCAGACCTTCATCTTCTCGACCTTGTCGACGGTCTCGCGGTCAGCATACATGACGCCGCCCAGCTCCAGCGGGGGACGGCCGTTGGTGTACTTGTCCTCGATGACCAGGTACTCGGTCTCCTCGGCGTTGACAAAGGGAGCGGTGAAGGTGTGGCGCTCGGTGATGATGGTGTAGTTGTCCTCGAAGCCGTCGTCCTCCAGCATCTTCTGGACCTTGGCGTCGGGACGCGGGGTGATCTTGTCGATCATGCTCCAGGGATAAGAGACCTTGGTCTCGTCCTTGACGTAGTCCACAAAGCCGGCGGGCACCAGACCCATCTCGGCCCACTTCTCTGCGTAGGCAAAGACGCCAGCCTTGACCTTGTCGCCGTTGTGGGAGCAGTTGTCCATGCTCTGGAGGGTGACAGGCAGGGCGCCGGCCTTATAGCGCTCATACAGCAGAGCGGTGACCTTGCCCATGGCAAACTGTGCATTCATCCCCTTTTCCAGGTCGGCGGGAGAGAAGCCGTAGCCCTTCTCGGTGATGGTGAAGGAGACCATCTCCAGGCTGGGAGCCTTGAAGATCTCCACCAGGCGTGCCCAGTCATCGGTGAACTGAGGATCGGCCTTGAGGCTCTCGGTGACCGAGGCGATGACCTTCTTCTCGATGGTGCCGGTGGACTGCAGGCAGACCAGCAGGCTCAGGTTGTCGTAGGGGCGGTAAGCCTTGTCGATGATCTCGTAGTCAAAGCTCTCGGCCACGATGACGCCGCGGTCATACTTGCCGGAATCCAGCACCTGCTGCAGGATGGCAGCCGGGAAGGCGCGGAAAATGTTGCCGGCGCCAAAGTGGACCCAGGTGGGCTCGGCTGCGGTCTTGGCCTTGACAGCCTCGCGGTCAAACTTGGGCAGCTGATAGCCCTTTTCAGCCCATGCAGCGCTGACCGGGCCGTGTTCAATATCGGTTAATTTCATGAATCCATGCTCCCTTTCATATCGGATGGGCGGAACTTACTTCTTTTCAGCGTCCAGCTTGTCCAGCATATCCCATACGCCCCACATGTACATGATACCGAGGGCGCGGTCATACAGGCCGTAGCCGGGACGGACATTGCCGGGACCCTCGCCCCACAGATGACGGCCATGGTCGGGACGGATGTAGCCCTCGTAGTGGCAGTCGTGGTAGGCCTTCAGGATGTCCAGAATGTGGGTGTCGCCGTCACAGTCGCGGTGGCTGGCCTCCGAGAAGTCGCCGTTCTCGAAGTGCTTGACGTTGCGGATGTGGGCGAATGCGATGCGGTCACAGTGCTTGTAGATGACATCGGCCACGTTGTTGTTGGGGTCGGCGTTCAGGCTGCCCGAGCACAGGGTCAGGCAGTTGTAGGGATCATCCACCATGGACAGGAACCGGTCGATGTTCTCGGCGCTGGTCAGCAGGCGGGGCAGGCCGAAGATGTCCCAGGGGGGATCGTCCAT
>CALWZL010000041.1 GCA_944385995.1 uncultured Faecalibacterium sp. | reverse complement strand
CCCGCCCCCTTGGGCCAGCTGATCCACAGCCCTTTGGCGGGGGCGGTCATGGCCTTGTAAAAGCAGACCTGTTCCCGGACCACCCGGTTTTCAAAGCAGTCGGGCAGCTCGATTTTTTGCTGCATCAGGGCGTCCCGGTCGGCGTGGGTCAACAGCCCCGTCTGGCCCGGCGCGGCGGGAAATTCTCCTTCCGCCACCCCCAGCACAAAGACATAGTCGGGGGCGTCCAGCCGCATCTTGCCCGCCGAAGCCAGCATGACGGCGTCCAGGGTCTGGGGAATGTGTCCCAGGTCGGAGGACCGGAGCAGCAGCCCGAACAATTCGGCGTACTCCGCAGGAGAAACCGTCTCGCTGCCCAACAGCTGGGCTATCTGGTTCAGCAGGTCCATCACCACATTCCATTCCCGGGCGGCCTCCTCGGCGGCCGGAATCCCCCGGGCCAGCCGCAGCGCTTCCACCTGCTGGTTCTGGGCTTCCTCGGCCCCCAGCGCCTCCAGGCAAAACCACAGCGCCCGGCTGATCTGTTCGGCGTTGGCCTCCCGGCACCGGCTCCGCAGGGTCTCGATGGGCTCAATCAAAAAGGCCCGGGCTTCATCGGCCAGTTTCAGAGTTTCCGCTTCCTCTTCGGTCAGCTTCTCGCCGCCGAAGCCCCGGGGGCTCTTTTTGAATTCCTCCCGCCACTCCGGCGCCCGGGGAGACCAGGTATAGGCATAATTTTCCAGGGCGCAGGCCGCGGCCTCGGACAGACCGGTCAGCCCGGTCTTGACCAGGGCCGACAGCTGTTCGGTGTAGTCCGCCCCCCGGACCAGTTCCAGCAGGGCGGTGACGGCCGCCGCCGGGGCGCTGAAGGCCGGGGTGGTGGCCTCGTCGCACCAGAGGGGAATCCCTGCCATCCGAAATTCATACCGGACCGCCGCCCGGTACTTGTCCAGCTCCCGGCAGACCACCGCGATCTTTCCGCAGCGGACCTCCTGCCTCATCAGGCGGCGGATGGCCCCCGCGGCGGCCCGGGCTTCTTCCTCCCGGCTGGGGGCCGGATAGAGGCGGATTTCCCGGGCCGGACCTGGGGGCGGCGTGCACTGGCCGGCGGCCAGCAGCTGGCCCAGGGCCGCCAGAGAAGGGGCGTCCTGGTGGCGGAGATCCTGTTTCAGCAGGAGAGGCGCCGCCACTTCGGCGCCGTTCTTCCGGGCCAGACGGCGCAGCTGGGCCCCCACCGTCTTGGCCCCCGAAAAGAGGCTCAGGTCCCCGGGTTCGGCGGGGGAACCGTCGTCACAGAGAGCCACCGTCACCTGGGGCAGAGCCGCCAGCATGGCCCCCATCAGCCGCTGTTTGGGGGCGTTGAAGGTGTCGAATTCGTCGATGAACACCGCCCGCCCCTCCAGGAAGGCCGGGATCCTTCCCTCGGCCAGGGCGGCTTCCAAACGGTCCGCCGCCAGCTGAATCCGGTCCGCCGGGTCCATCCCGGTCTGGGTCAGCAGGGTTTCATAGCCCTCATAAATCAGGGCCAGTTCTCCCAGGCGTCCGCTCTCGGGGCCGCAGCTCTGGGCCAGACGGGCAAATGCTTCCCCGGTGACGCCGGCACTCTTCAGCTCGTCGATGGTCTCGGCGGCCAGCTGGCAGAAAGCCGCGCTGTGGCGGTGGCGGTAGTAGTAGTGTACATTGTCCTGCAGTTCCTCCAGGGCCCGGCGCACCAGGGTCACCCGGCCGGCGTCGGTGAGGGTCTGGACGGCCTCTCCCCCCTCCTCCGACAGAATCCGCTCGGCCAGGCTGGTGAAAGAAAAGCTCTCCACATAGCCCGAGCCCTCATCCCCCAGTTCCCGGTAGATCCGGCCCTCGGTGGAGGAGGTGAACTGTTCCGGCACCAGCAGGATGCTGTACGCTCCCCGGGCGGCCCGTTCGGCCAGACGGGCATAGAGCCAACTGGTTTTTCCGCTGCCCGAGCCTCCCAATACCAGTTTCAGCATGGCGCAAGACCTCCTTTGTCCAAAAGAAAACCGCCCCATTGCGCCGCCTGCGGCGGATGTGGTAGAATAGGCCTGCAAAGCAAACAGCAAAGGAGCGTTCCGATGAAAATTTTAGCAGTTGATTACGGCGACAGCCGCACCGGCCTGGCCGTCTGTGACCCCAGCGAGATTCTGGCCACCCCCCTCAAGCCCCAGATCGAAGAAAAAGCCATGGCCAAGGTGGCGGCCAAAATCTGCGATGCAGCCAAAGAAAACCGCGTCGGGCTGATCGTCATCGGCCTGCCGCGGAATATGGACGGCACCGAGGGAGCCCGGGCCCAGAAGAGCCGCAAGCTGGGGGACCTGGTGGCCCAGATGAGCGGCCTGCACGTTCGGATGTGGGACGAGCGTCAGACCACCATCACCGCCGCCGGCTTCCTCAGCGAGAGCGGCACCTTCGGCAAAAAGCGGAAGGCCATTCTGGACGCGGTGAGCGCCTCGGTGATCCTGGAGAATTACCTCGCCTGGCGGAAAAACCATCCCGGCGAGGAGTAACCCTCAGGGATAGTTCTCAATGGTGACGCTGTTGATGGTGATGGGCTCGGCGGGGACCTGGTTTTCGTCCACGGCGGCGGCGCCGATGGCGTCCACCACCTCCATCCCCTCATACACCTGCCCAAAGACGGTGTCGGTGTAATCCAGGTAGGGCGCACCACCCGCCGCCGCATAGGCGTCGATGATCTCCTGCCGCCAGCCCTGGGCCGCCATCTGGTCCAGCAGTTCCTGTTCCAGGCCGGGGGCGGTCTGCATCACATAAAAGACGCTGCCGCCCTCCCCGGCGTCGGTCATGGCGGCGCACAGCGCCCCCGAATAGTGATGGAGCTTGTCGGTGTACTCGGGCGGGTAGCCGCTGCCGTTCCAGATGGTGGTGGAACCGCCGCCGGCGTCCTGCCCGGCCTCCACCACAAAGCCCGACTCCACCCGGGTCACCGTCAGGCCGTTGTAGTACCCGGCCTGAACCAGACCCACAAAATTGGCGCAGGCCTGGGGGGCTTCCTCCGGGAAGAGCACCGCCCGGAACACCCCGGCGGTGGTGTCGAACACCGCCACCGTATCCCCCGACACCGGGCGGGTGAACTGAAGCTCGGCGGATTCGATGGTCTCGGGGCGTTTGATCCCGCCCCCGGCCGGGCCGGAGCTGCCCTTCTGGCAGCCCGCCAGGCTCAGACCCAGCACCAAGACAAGGGCCAGTGCGGCCCGTTTCCATTTACCAGACATACTTTTCTCCTTGCGTCATATCATGTACCATCCAGCCCGCGGATGAGGGGCAGCCCCATCCGGCTGTTTGATGTTCAGTATACCACAGAACCGCCACCGGTGCGAGGGCGCAGCGGTGAAAACTGCAAAAAACTCTTTTTCATGATTTACCATCTTGACGAGCAAGCTAAAAAACGCTACACTATAGGCAGGACGAGAGCCGCTGCGGCGGCTCCCAGATGTGCAAGAAAGACTGGAGTTTGGAACCGATGGCAGATGAAATGAAAACCCCCGGGGCTGAGGAATATCAGCCCGACCTGATGACCCTCGAGGACGAGGACGGCAACGAGATCACCTTTGAGGTGATTGACGCGCTGGATCACAAGGGCGTGCATTATCTGGCCGTCGTCGAATATGCAGAGGACGAAGAGGACGTGGATGAGGATGCCCAGCTGGTGATCCTCAGCGTCGGCGAGGACGCCGACGGCGAGTACCTCGACGTGGTGGACGACGACGAAACCTTGATGGAAGTCGGCGCTCTGTTTGAGAAGCGGCTCAGCGACAGCTTCGACATCGGCTGACCCCTTGCAGGGCCGGCCCCCAACCCGGCAGTATCCTGCCCGGCACGATTTGTTGCGGAATATATGATCCTACTAATCATCCATCGGGAGCCTGGAGTCCGGTGGGGGATTGCAGACCGCCCCGTCAGGGTCCACCCTGGAGGCTCGATGCGGGAGCATGAAACCATCGGCAGGGCACCCACCTGTCCGTAAGGGTAGGTTTGATTCATCCGCAGACGACCGGGCGGGATTCTTTTTTAGGCATCTAGCCGGAACCAAGCGTTCCGGCTTTTTTTGTTACCCGTCAGAGGCTGCGGCGGCCTGTGGCGGCGCGTCGGGGACCCGCTCAAAGGGGTCCTCTTGCCGGATTTTTGCGGTTGGACCCGGCCCGCACATCCCCTGTTTTTCGGTGCATGGCCGGACGGTTTTGGGCTTTGTTTGCAAAATGCAGGAAAGGATGTGTAAACCATGCGGACAGATCATCTGGCCGGCACCTCGATCCCCCGTTTCACCTACGACACCCCCTCGTCGCCCGGGAACGATTTTTACGACCTGTGCGGCGGAGAAAAGCCGCTGGCAATGATCTTTCTGCCCGCCTTTGACCACCCCATCACACGGACCTACATTGCCCGCTATCTCAAGACCTTCCCCGATCTGGAGGGGGTGACCCTGGCCTGTGTGGTCCGCAGCAGTTCGCGGCATGTGGCCGAATCCCTGGAAGGCCGGGACCTGCCCTTTACGGTCATCTGCGACAAGCCCGGGGTTCTGTACAGCTTCATGGGGATTGAGACCGCCGGACTGCTGAATTGGAGTTTTGAGGCCCAGCGGATTCTCCGCAGCGCCCAGGCCCAGGGGATGCGGTACGACCGCAAAGCCCCCCAGCTTCTCCCCCTGACCCTGGTGGTGGGCCCCGAGGGGTCCATCCTCTTCACCCACTACGGCCGCAATCTCACCGACATGCCGTCGGACTGCGGGGCCATCTACACCCTCTGCGACGAAGTCTGTGAACTGACCCGCCGGGCCCAGACCGCTCCCCCCGCCAAGGCCGGCCCCCACTCGGACGAGACCCTCACCCTGCCCGATCTGGCCGGGGACCTGTCGGAGGAAGAGGACGCCCTGGGCAAGCTCTTCGACTGAACGGAACACAAAAGCGCATCCCGTTGGGGATGCGCTTTTTGATTCAGGCGCCGGTTTCTTCCCGGCGAAACCAGGCGTAGATCTCGGCGGCCAGCTTGTCCCCCACGCCGGGGGTCTGGGCCAGGGCCTCGGGCTGGGCGGCCCGCACCGCCCCCACGCTGCCGAACTGCGTCATCAGAGCCTTGGCCAGCTTGGGCCCCACACCCGGAATCTGGACCAGGGTGGAGGAATAGCTCTTTTGCCGCATCTGCTGCTTGCGGTAGGCGTTGGCGAAACGGTGGGTTTCGTCCTGGATGTTGGTGATGAAGGTAAAGGTGCCCCGGTTCATGTTGATGGCAATCTCCCGGCCTTCCCCGTCCACAATGGCCCGGGTCCGGTGGTGGTTGTCCTTCACCATGCCGTAAAGGGGCACATCCGCCAGGGCTGTGCCGGCCAGCGCCTCTTTGGCGGCGTTGACCTGGCCCCGGCCGCCGTCCATCAGCAGCAGGTCGGGCTTCTCGGCAAAGCCGGTGGTCTCTCCCGCGGCGGTCCGGGTTTGGTACTCCCCTGCCCGCCGGGATACCGTCTCGGCCAGGGAGGCATAGTCGTCGGTTCCGGCCACCGTCCGCATCTTGAACCGGCGGTAATCGGCCTTGCTGGGCTTGCCGTCCCGAAAGACCACCATGCCGCAGACGCTGGTGCCGTCGCCCCAGTTGGAGATGTCGTAGCTCTCAATCCGCTGGGGCGCCGCGGGCAGGCCCAGCACCTGGGCCAGCTCGTCCAACAGCTTTTGTTCCCGGGCGGCACGGCCCCGCTCCCGGGCCAGACGCTCCACCGCGTTGGTGTGGGCCATCTCCACCAGCCGGGCCTTGTCCCCCCGCTGGGGCTCGTACAGCTGTACCTCGCTGCCCCGCTTTTCGCTCAGGGCCTGCCGCAGGGCGTCGGCGTCCGCCGGCAGGGCGTCCACCGCGATGATTTTGGGAATTTCCTCGTCGTCCAGGTAGTACCGGGGGAGAAATTCTTCCCGGACCCCGTCCAGATCCGACCGGTCATGAAAGACAAACTCCCGCTTGTCGGTCAGCCGCCCGCGGCGGTACCGCAGCACCGCCGCGCAGACGCTGTCCGGCGTCCCGGCCAGGGCCACCACGTCCATCTCCAGATTTTCGTCCACCACCACTTTCTGCCCCTCGGTGACCTTGGTGATGGCGGCAATCTGGTCCCGCAGCAGGGCCGCGGTCTCAAACTCCAGCCGCTCGGAGGCCTCCTCCATCCGCCGGGTCAGGGTTTTCAGGATGTCCTTTTTCCCGTAGCGGATCAGATGAACCGCCCCCTTGACGGCCTGGTTGTAGTCCTCACAGCGGATTTTGCCGCTGCACACCCCCATGCACTTGCCGATGTGGGCGTTCAGGCAGGGACGGCCCTTGCCGATGTCCTGGGGGAACCGCCGGCTGCACCGGGGCAGCAGAAAGGCGTCCATGGCGCTCTCGGCCATCTCCCGGGCCGCAAAACTGGAGGTGTAGGGGCCGATATACTCCGCGCCGTCGTCGTCCTTCTGGAGGGTAAAGGAGAGGCGGGGCCAGGCCTCCCGGGTGATCTTGATATAGGAATAGCCCTTGTCGTCCTTGAGCAGGATGTTGTATTTGGGGGTGTGGGCCTTGATCTGGCTGGCCTCCAGCACCAGCGCCTCAAATTCGCTCTGGCAGACAATCACGTCAAAGCTGAAGGCGTGGGCGATCATCTGACTGACCTTGTTGTCGTGGGGGACCCCCTCCCGGAAATACTGGCTGACCCGAATCCGCAGCCGCTTGGCCTTGCCGATGTAGATGATCTCGTCGGCCTTGTCCCGGATGATATACACCCCCGGCAGCAGCGGCAGCATACAGGCCTTCTGGTACAGCTCCGCCTTGGTCATGGTCTCACCTCTCTTGTGTCCCGATGCAAACAAAAAGGGCGGAACATCCGTCCGCCCCAACGTATACCCATTCTGCTCTGTGGTTATTCTGCAAAGCCGGACTCCACCAGCTTAATCAGCGCCTCGACCGCAGCCTGCTCATCAGCGCCGTCCGCAATGATGCGGATGCTGGTGCCGCCAACGATGCCCAGAGAGAGCACGCCCAGCAGGCTCTTTGCATTCACACGGCGCTCTTCCTTCTCGACCCAGATTGAAGACTTAAACTCATTGGCCTTCTGGATGAAGAAGGTAGCGGGGCGTGCATGCAGACCGACCTGATTCTCAACGGTAACTTCTTTTACATACATAGTAAAACGCTCCTATCTATTGTCGTAATGGAATGATGCAATGCATTGACACCTGCTGTCTTGTATTATTGTATCGCAAGGGACGAACGTTGTACAGCCTTTTTTGCAATTTTGTCGGTTTTCCCAATCCAGTCGTGGACATTTTTTGCAAATTGTACTTTTTTCCCAAAATTTATCCGTCTCTATTGGATGTGCATACAAAAGTTTTCAACACATCTCTGTCCGCCGCCCGGCCGGCTCACTCGGTTTCGGTGGATGGGGAAACCGTTTCGGGGGCAGTTTCCGGGGTCGTTTCGGGAACTGTTTCGGCGGATTCCGCGGCCGGCATCACCGGCTTTTTCCTGCGGCGGCGGGAGGGCTTTTTGGGCAGCGGCGTGCCGTCCCAGCCCCCGGCTGCCAGATAGGATTCCCACAGGTCAGGGCGGCGTTCTCTGGTCCGCTGGCGGCTCTGTTCGCCCCGCCAGTCGTCCACCGCCTTGTGGTTGCCGCTCAGGAGAACGGGAGGCACGGCGCGTCCTTCCCAGACTTCGGGGCGGGTGTACTGGGGATATTCCAGAAGCCCGTTCCAGTAGCTCTCCTCCTCGTAGCCCTTCTGTTCCGCCAGCACCCCCGGCTGGAGCCGGAGGACGCTGTCCGCCACCACCAGGCTGGCCAGCTCGCCGCCGGTGAGGATATAATCCCCAATGGAAATCTCCTCATCCGCAAAGGCTTCAATCACCCGCTCGTCGATCCCCTCATAGTGGCCGCAGACCAGCAGCAGGCTGTCATACTGGGCCAGACGCCGGGCGTGGGCCTCGGTGAACCGCTGGCCGCCGGCCGTCATAAACACAATATGCGGTGCCGGCCGGCCCTGCTCTGCCACCTGGCGCTGGATGTCCCGGATGCAGTCGGCGATGGGCTGGGCATAGAGCACCATCCCGCAGCCGCCGCCGTAGGGATAATCGTCGGTCTGCTTCTGGCGGTTGAGGGTGTAATCCCGGATCTGATGGCAGTGGGTCTCGATGTACCCCCTGCGGGCGGCCCGGCCCAGGATGCTCTCATCCAGCACCCGCTGGCACATCTCGGGGAACAGGGTCGCAATGTCCACACGCATCCCCATGGTCAGCCGTCCTCCCGCTCGCTGGCGGCGCCGTCGTCCAGCAGGCCGGGGATGGGCGTCACCGTGATATAGCCCTCCGGCGGGTTGCGCTCTTTCAAAAAGGCGTCCACCCCAGGGAACATATACTCTTTGCCGTTGGGTGCCTTGACGGTGTAGATGTCCTGGGGGCCGGGGCGGTCCACGCTGGTCACCACCCCGTAGACTTTGCCGGTGTCGGCGTCCCGCACCTCGCAGCCGATGAGGTCGGCCACATACCAGCGGCCGGGGGCCAGATGCACGTCGTGCCGGTCAAAGTAAAAGGCCTGACCCTGGAGGGCCCGGGCTGCGTCCATATCGTCCACCCCGGCAAACTTCACCAGGGCCATCCGGCCCTGGGGGCGGATGCTCTCCAGCTCCAGGCTGCGGCCGCCCTTGGGGGACAGATAGAGCCGGGGGGCCGGGCGGAGAAAGTCCACCCCGTCGCACCACAGTTCCATCTTGACTTCACCCCTGACGCCGTGGGTGGTGACCACCCGGCCGGCTTCCAGATACTGCTGCATAGCTTCTCCTTTTGTCACAATGAAAAAGGCCATCCGGCCCAAGCGGCGGACGGCCCAAAAAGCGGTTCAGTCGATCTCGACAAGGATCTTTTCATCGACCCGCACGGCGGCGGCGCGCATGACCACGCGAATGGCCTTGGCGATGCGGCCCTGCTTGCCGATGACGCGGCCCATATCCCCCTCTGCCACACTCAGGTGGTAGACGATGGTGCCATCCTCACGAGGGGGGTCCACCGTTACGGTGACGGCGTCCTTGTCCTCCACGAGGCCGCGGGCAACAGTCAGCAACAGTTCCTGCATGTGACCGCCCTCCGATTACAGAATCTCGGACTTCTTGAGCAGGTAACGGACGGTGTCGGTGGGCTGAGCGCCGTTGGCGATCCAGGCCTTGGCCTTCTCGGCGTCGATCTTGATGACGGCGGGGTCACGCATGGGATCGTAGGTGCCGATCTCCTCGATGAAACGGCCGTCGCGGGGGAAGCGGCTGTCAGCCACGACCACACGATAGAAAGGGGACTTCTTGGCGCCCATGCGGCGCAGACGAATCTTAACTGCCATAATAGATTTCCTCCTGAAATTGGAATTGTTCGCCCGGTGGGGCGGTTTGTTTCTATGCCAAAACCATCCCGCCGGAGCGGTTGGATTTGTACCTTAACATTTGCTCAGCCCCGCAGGCCGCCCAGCATCCCGCCCAGCTTCCGGGCGAAACCCTTGGGACTCTTGCGCATCTGCTTCATCAGTTTCTGCATCATCTCATACTGGCGGAGCAGGCGGTTGACATCCTCGACCTTGGTGCCGCTGCCCGCCGCGATGCGGCGCTTGCGCTTGGGGTTGATGATGGAGGGCTTTTCCCGCTCCTCCTTGGTCATGGAGTAGATGATGGCCTCGATCTGGGAGAAGGCCTTTTCATCCACCTGGCCGGCGTCCAGATTGGCGCCGCCCGGCAGCATGCTCAGCATGGCGGAGGCGCCGCCCATCTTGCGGATCTGGGCGAACTGGGCCAGCAGGTCGTTCATGTCGAACTTGTTCTCCATCATCCGGCGGGCCGTTTCCTCGGCCACCTTCTCGTCGGCGGCCTCCTGGGCCTTCTCAATCAGGCTCAGCACATCGCCCATGCCCAGAATCCGGCTGGCCATCCGGGAGGGATGGAAGGGCTCCAGGTCGTCCAGCTTCTCGCCGGTGCCCTGGAACTTGATGGGCTTGCCGGTGACCGCCAGCACCGAAAGGGCTGCGCCGCCCCGGGTGTCGCCGTCGGTCTTGGTCAGGATGATGCCGTCCACCCCTACCTTCTCATTGAAGGTCTGGGCCACGTTCACCGCGTCCTGGCCGGCCATGGCGTCCACCACCAGCAGGGTTTCGTCCACCGGCACCGCCTTCTTGATGTCCACCAGCTCATCCATCAGGACTTCGTCGATTTGCAGACGGCCGGCGGTATCCAGAATCACGATGTCATTGCCGTAGTCCCGGGCGTGAGCCAGGGCCTTGCGGGCAATCTCGGGGGGCTTGGCGCCGTCCAGGGTGAACACCTGGGCGCCGGCCTGCCCGCCCACCACCTTCAACTGATCGATGGCAGCGGGGCGGTAGATATCGCAGGCCACCAGCAGGGGCCGGCGGCCCTGCTTGATGTAATATTTGGCCAGCTTGGCGGCGTGGGTGGTCTTGCCGTTGCCCTGCAGGCCGCAGAGCATCAGGACCGTCTGGCCCTTGTTCTTGATGACCAGGCGGGGGGCTTCCTCGCCGCCCATCAGGTTGGTCAGCTCTTCGTTGACGATCTTGACCACCTGCTGGGCCGGGGTCAGGCTCTCCATGACCTCCTGGCCCATGGCCCGCTCCGACACCTTGTTGCAGAAGTCCTTGGCCACCTTGTAGTTGACATCGGCCTCCAGCAGGGCCATGCGGACCTCCCGCATGGCGGCCTTGATGTCGGCCTCGGTCAGCTTGCCGTGGCCTTTCAGCTTTTTGAACACGCCGGCAAGGCGGTCTGTCAGGGATTCAAATGCCATGGTTCGGCTGTCCTTTCTCTATGGTGAAAACAGGCCCGCAGCCTGCGTCAGCTCTCATTTACCTCGTCGATGGAGCGCAGCATCGAGAGGATTTTATTCAGCACTTTCAGGTACTCGCCGGAAGTCAGCCGGGCGTGGGGCCCTGTGCACTCGAACCGCGCATCGATGACCAGCTGCTCCAGCTCCTCCAGGGTCTGCTGCACCCGGCGGTACCGGGCCGCAAATCCCACCTTGCTCTCCAGCTCCAGCAGGGTGCTCTCCCCGTGCTTGATGGCGTCCCGGGCGCCCTGGCGGGTGATCCCGAAGTTCTCGCCGATCTCGCTCAGGGACAAATCGTCGTGATAGTACTGGGACATCATTTCGCGCTGTTTTTCGGTCAGAACCTCGCCGTAAAAGTCCAGCAGGTAGCCCATCTCCAGATTCTTTGCCACCGGTGCCACCGCTCTCCCTCCAGCGCCTTTGTAAAGGAATTTTGCTTTACGGACGCATTGATTATACCAGACTCGGCCCGCCCTGTCAACAAAATAGGGTCAATTTTTTTGTGAAATAAGGAGAATTTTCTCCCAGCTCCATGTATACTTGACGTTCCGGCGGCTTTGCGATACGATAACAGAAACGCGCGAAAGGAGGCGTACCATGACCCTCTACCCAAATATCTACCAGACCATTGCACCGGGACCCCTGGTGGAGCTGCGGGGTTATGCGTCGGCCTGCGGGCTGCCGGGCAAGCTCTATGCCTGCCTGGATTACAGCGGCCCCACCGGCACAGCCCGGGACGGCCTGGCCGAAGGGATGCTGGCCCTGGCCGCCCAGCGGGGGGTGCTGGCCCCCGGCCAGACCCTGATTGAAGCGGGGAGCGGCGCCTTTGCGGCGGCCCTGGCTTTGGCGGGGCGGACCAGCGGTCACCCGGTCTGTCTGGCCATGCCCGACAACACCCCCGTCGGACGGCAGGAGATTCTGTCGGGGCTGGGTGCACAGCTGCTGTTTTCCCCGGCCCGGGAGGGAGCCGCAGGGGCCCGGGCGCTGGCCGAAACCTGGGCCCGCAAGCGGGACTGGTACTACACCGACTGGCTGGCCTGCGACGACAACCCCGAATACCACCGCCGGGTCACCGGACCCGCCATTGCCCAGGCCATCTACCGGGAGGGCGAAAGTCTGGTGGATGCGGTGTTCATCGGCGTGGGCAGCGGCGGCACCATCACCGGCGTCGGGGAGTGTGTCAAGGCCTGGACCACCGATGTGCGGATTGTCGCGGTGGAGCCCTACGAATGCCAGGCCCTGGGAGGCGGGCTGCTGGGAGCCCACAGCATCACCGACATCGGCTACGGCCTGATCCCCGAGAACTACAACCCCTATGTGGTGGACAAAATCGCCGCGGTGCCCAGCGCCGAGGCCGCCCGGACAGCCAAAAACGTCCTGCTGACCGACGCCGTGCCGGCGTCTGTCAGCGGCGGCGCTGTCCTTGCCGCGGCGGCCCGGTTTCTGTCGGAAGGCTGGTGCCGGGCGGCCCTCTGCCTGATTTCGGGCCGGGCCCATATCTTCTAATCCCACACACAAAGCGGCCCCCGCCCTGTCGGACGGGAGCCGCTTTTGTGTTTGGCAAAACGCTTTTTACTTGTTCTGCTCGGCGTGATGCTTGGCCAGCAGAGCCTCGATCTTGCGGATGGGGTCGGCAATGGCGGACACCGAGATGTCGTGGTTCAGAGCCAGGACAAAGTAGGCCGCATACTTCGACACATCCACATCCAGGTACCAGTCGCGCTGGAGCAGCTCGGGCTTGCGGTAGGTCAGGTTGGTGCCCACCATGAAGTCCAGGGCGCCCTCCTCCACGGCGGCGTCGAACTTGCCCAGACCGGCGGTGAACAGGGGGAAGGTGGCGTTGGCGATGATGCGGGCAGCGCCCCGCTTCTTCAGCTCGCGGCCCACTTCCAGCATGCTGTCGCCGGAAGCCACGATGTCGTCGGCCACAAAGACGGTCTTGCCTTCCACCGACTCGCCCAGGTACTCATGGGCCACGATGGGGTTGCGGCCGTTGACCACGGTGGTATAGTCGCGGCGCTTGTAGAACATGCCCAGGTTGCAGCCCAGGACGCTGGAGAAGTACATATTCCGGTTCATGGCGCCTTC
>CALWZL010000040.1 GCA_944385995.1 uncultured Faecalibacterium sp. | reverse complement strand
CGGGTGCCGGAATAGAGGTTGATGGCGTTCCACCGGCGGAGAATGGCCTCGGACCATTCTTCCAGCCCCCATTCCTCCACCATGCAGGGACCAAAGCACCGGAAGTGCTTGATGTCCATGGTGTCCATGGCGCAGCCGTCCGAATCCACGCAGATGAGATACGCTTTCTGTTTGACAAACGCTTGCAGTGTCACGGCGGTTCCTCCTTACAGGCGGGTATCCCACCGGCCGCAGAAGACGCTCTCGTCGGCGGTGCCGCGGAACGCGCTCTGACCGGTGATCTTCTCAATGGCGGCCCGGATGTGGTCGCGCTTGGGGGCGTAGGCGTTGATGAAGGTGTGGACCTGGGGCAGGTCGATCAGGTGATTGGTGTAGTTGAGGCTGATGGCCACGGTGGGAATCTCCTCGTTGTACCAGGGCAGCTCCAGGCTGTGGTTGCAGCTCCAGCGGACCCGGACGTTGTTCTCCTGGGCATAGCCCTTCACGTTGATGACAATCAGGGCCCAGTCGTGGGTCTTAATAAATTCCTCCCGGCTGGAATGACTCAGCATCTTGACGAAGTTCATGGGGGAGACGCCGTTCTCCACTTCCAGGGCGTGGAAGTTGGGACACAGGTCCACCGCAAAGCCTGCCTTTTCCAGCTCGTCCACCACCACCTGTTTGACCGGGTCGCCCTTGTAGCCCTTGGTGGTGGGGGTGGAGCCGACGTAGACCAGGAACACCCGCTTTTTCTCGGCGGGGTTCACCGGCAGGGTGCCGCGGGTGTCCTTCACCAGGGTGATGCAGCTGTCGGCGGCCTGGGCGCTGTAGCCCTGGTGTTCGGCACAGCCAATGCAGTCCAGACCGGCCTTGTCCGGGATGCGGACGGCCTCCTCGTAGAGGTGCAGGTGGGCCTTCATGCCCAGAATCCGGTGGAGGGCGTCGGAGAGGCGCTCCTCGGTCAGGTCGCCCTTTTCATAGGCGGCCTTGAGATAAGCGATGTCCTCTTCCACGTCGTTCACAAAGAGGATCATATCACAGCCGGCCATGATGGCCCCGGGGATGGCTTCGCTGCGCTTGGCGGTGGCGGTAAAGCCCACCATGTGGGTGGCGTCGGTGATGATGACGCCGTTGAAACCCATCTCTCCCCGGAGCAGATCGGTCAGCAGTTCGGGAGCCATGGTGGCGGGCTTGATGTCCTTGTCCTGGATGCCGGGACGGAGTTTCCGGCTCATCTCAGGCAGGGCGATGTGGCCCACCATGACGGCCTCCAGGCCCTCGTTGATGAGGGTGCGGTAGACCTTGCCGAAGCTGGCCTCCCACTCGTCCACGGACAGAGAATTGACGCCCATGGCCAGGTGCTGGTCCAGCTCCTCCACGCCATCGCCCGGGAAATGCTTGGCGGTGCAGGCTATGTGGGGGTTGGCGTCCTTGATGCCCTGGATGTAGGCCCGGGCGTTGGCAATGACGGTATCCGGGTCCGAGCTGAAGGCCCGGGTGTTGACGATGGTGTTCCGCCAGTTCTGGTAGACATCCACCACCGGGTTGAACATCCAGTTGGCGCCCAGGGCCGAAGCCTCCCGGCCCGCCACCAGGCCCAGGTGATAGGCGTTTTCGGTGCCTTCGCCGGCGCCGCACTCCACAGCGGTGGCCACAAAGGTTCCCTCCGGGGCAGCGCCGTTGCCGCCGTCGTCGCAGTTGGCGGCGATCAGCAGGGGGATTTTGCTGTGCTTCTGGAAGGTGGTCAGCTGGCTGTAAATCTGCTCTTTGTTGCCGCCGTTCTGCCAGCGCAGGCCGCCCATGTGGGACTGGTTCAGCAGGGATTCCACCTGTTTTTCCTGGAAGCCGGGCTAGGCCTGCAAAATCACAAACAGCTGGCCCAGTTTTTCTTCCAGGGTCATGCCGGCAATGGCGTGTTCCACCCACTGGATTTGTGCATCGGTCAGGTAAAAGGGTTTGGCTTTCAGATCGACCATCTTGGTTGGCTCCTTTCCGGTTTATCCCTGTTTGGACAGGGTGCCGAGGCGGGCATTGAGGGCCATCACGTCCTCTTCGGTCACCCGGTCGGCGTTGTAATCGAGAATCCGCATCAAGGTCATGCCGCCCATGGAACGGGAACGGCGGTCATGGACGATGTCCGGGATCATTTCTTCCAGCACGGCGGCGGTGCGGGGATCGGCCAGCAGCTCGCCAATGGAATCACTGACCGAATACCGTCCCTCGGGGAACAGGTCCACCGCGGCATTCTGCTGCTTGAACCAGTTGGTGACCCGATTTCCCTGGCCCTGCTGGGGGCACCGGTAACTGGGGTCGGGCTGGCTGACCTGGTGCAGGGTGATGGTGTCCCGGCAATCTCCTGCCCGGGCTTCCAGGCGGGTTTCGGGGTCCAGGGGCACCCCTGCAAAGACAAAGACGGTTTTGCCGGCCTGGCTGGCCCACAGTTCCCCGTTGCGGTAGAGGGACACCTGGGGCTGGTTGGAATAGACCTTGATGTCGGCCGACGGTCCGCAGCGGTTGCTGTAGCGGCGGCCGGTCAGATAGACAAAGGGGTCCCGGCTCCAGCAGGCCCTGTAGAAGTAATAGGCATCCTTTTTGGTCTGGCGGTCCCAGGTGACCAGACCCTTGCAGTTGCGGGCTTTGATGCCGCCCTCGTTGCGGATGGCGCTGCTGAAATCAAAGAGATTCCAGACAAAGGTGCCCCACAGTTTGGGGTCGGCCTGCATCGAGCCGTAGGCCTGCTCATGGAACAGGCACTGGAATTCCTCGGTGTAGTCCTTGCAGACGGGGTGGTCGGTGTGGTATTGGACGTTGCAGTCCACGCCGTATTCGGTGACGCCCAGGGGCACCCGGGGGTTATCGGCGTGGAACTTGGCAAAGAAGCTGTCATAATCGCACAGGTCCCCGTAGTACCAGCCGAAATAGATATTATAGCCCACCGCATCGGTGAGGAAATTCAGCTGGCTGTTGTTCTTGACGCTGTAGAGGTTGGCCGCGCCGGTCAGGCGGGTGGGGTCCAGGGATTTGGCCAGGGCGTTCAGCTCCTTGACATGGCGGTACATGGCCAGATGTTCTCCCATCATGGCGATTTCATTCTGGACGCCCCAGAAGCAGATGGAGGGGTGGTGCCGGTTCTGGACAATCAGTTCGGTTAGCTGGGACCGGGCGTTGTCCACCACGGCCTCGTTGCCTTCCGGCATGGACAGCATGGGGATCTCGGCCCAGGCCACCAGGCCTTCCCGGTCGCACAGGTCATAGAAGTACTGGGGGTGCTGGTAATGGGACAGCCGCACCGCATTGGCGCCCAGGTCCCGGAGGATGGCCATGTCCTCGTCCAGCTGGGCCGCAGTGGGGGCGCAGCCGGCGCCCGCCCGGTCCTGGTGTTTGGCCACGCCGTTGAGCCGGACCGGCCGGCCGTTGAGCAGGAAACCCCGCTCGGGGTCCAGGGCAGCGGTTCGGAAGCCAAAGGAGAGGCTGACCGCGTCGCAGAGGGTATCGCCCCGCCACAGGCGGGCGGTGCAGTGATAGCAGTAGGGATGTTCCAGGCCGTCCCACAGGTGGGGATGTTCCACCTGGAGCCGGGCATCCGGGTGATCCGCAGGGACCCGGCAGGATGCCGCGGTCTGCCCGGCGGCGTCGACAACGGTGTATTCCACCCAACACCCCGCCCCGGCGCAGACCCGGGCGCTGACCCGGAGCAGGCCCTCGGCGCTGCTCTCGAGAATTTCCAGCCCCGGGCCGCCCCAGCAGGTGGGATCGAAGCGGTCCTCTGCGGTCAGGAGGAGGCTGACCGGCCGGGAAATGCCGCCCCAATAGGTGAAATCACCCATCAGGGGGTTGACATCGTCATAGCGGGTGTTGTCGGCCAGAATTTCCAGGGTGTTGCTGGCCGAAAGCGCGGCGGTGGCATCCAGGACAAAACGGCTGTAGCTGCCCCGGTGCTCGCCCAGAAAGATTCCGTTCAGAAAGACCCTTGCCACGCCGCAGACGGCGTCCAGGGCGAGGAAGGCCCGCTGGCCCTCGGCCGGAGCCGCCGCAAAGGTGGTTCGGTAGAGGCAGCAGCCGGCGGCGGCCGGCTCTTCCAGATTCCAGATATGGGGCAGGGTGACGGCGGTCATGGCCGCGTCATCCAGGGCCGGCGGAGTCTGGACCGGGGCTTCCAGCCGCGCAAACCGCCAGCTGTCAGATAAAGGGATTGTTTTGCGCATTGCCATTCTCCTTCGTCACCATCCAAAGACGTTTGCCCGGGCCTCCTGGCCCAGCTCTCCCATGGCGGGGGCGGGCAGGTCCAGGCGAAGCACCTGGCCGCTGCGCCGGGCGCTCTCCCAGACCGGCAGGCCGGGGCCGTTGGGGTCGCCGGTGGAGGCAAAGTTCACCAGATAGGACACCATGGCATCCGACAGGGCCCGGTCTCCCTCGGTGAAGGGCCGCCAGCCGTTGGACAGGGTGCCGAACCAGTACCACAGGTCGGCGCTGTGCCAGGCTCCCTTGTCGTCGCCGGGCAGCTGCCGGCCAAAGCACCAGGCATAGCTGTCTGCGGGCTGTTTGCAGCACCAGCGGAGGGCGTCGGCCGACATTTCGGGCTTCATGTCCTGGGTGTTGCCGCCGGCCAGATAGGGGATGGACAGGGTGAAGCCGTCGTCAGGGAACAGGGCGTTGTCCCAGACCGGGCCCATGTTGGCCATCACCTTGCCGAAGCCCTGGGCGGCAAACTGCTTGCCCATGGCCCCCAGCAGAGCCTGGGGCGGCAGGGCCCGCAATTCGGCCAGGGTGGAAGCGCCGGCGGCCTCCTTCCAGGCGGTCCAGAAGGGGTATTTGTGTTCCATCACCCAGTCCCCGGCAAAGAGGACCGAGTCGTCCCCGGCGCCGCTGGACATGACCGCCTTGGCGATCAGCCCCTGGGCGGCTTTGGTGCTGCACAGCATCTGGACACTGTGGGCGCCGGCGCTCTGGCCCATCACGGTGATGTTGTCGGGGTCGCCGCCAAAGGCGGCAATGTTGTCGTGGACCCACTGAAGGGCGCACAGCTGGTCGTACAGGCCGTAGTTGCCGGTGTGGCCGGCCTCATCGGCCAGTTCGGGCAGGCAGGCATAGCCGAACAGGCCCAGCCGGTAATTGAGGGTGACGCCGATGACTCCTTTGCGGGGCCAGACCGGCTCGTCAAAGACCTTGTCCCAGCCCGAGCCGCTCAGAAAGGCCCCGCCGTGGATGTAGACAATCACCGGGGCTTTCTCCGCGTTGTCGGGGGCCCAGATGTTCAGATACTGGCAGTCCTCGCTGTAGGTGTAATCCAGGCCCTCCCGGAATTCATGGTAATAGAAGGGGGACCGGCCGGTCTTGTCCTCGGGGGTGAAGGCGGCGTCCTGCATGGCGTTGGGGCCGAAATGCCCGGCGTCATAGACGCCCTCCCAGCGGGTGACCTGTTTGGGGTATTCCCACCGGCCCGCGGCGGCGTACCGGATGCCCTTGTAGGCGGTGACGCCGGGGGCCGCGGCCGGGACGCCCTGCACATCGCCGCAGGGGGTATGACAGAGATGATCCTGAATCATAACAGTTCTCCTTTCTGCCCGGAAAGCGGGCCGGCAGTTCCGGCAGATCCTGCCGGCCGCCGGCCCGCGCTCTCATTCCATCATTCGTACAGGAAGCAGGCCACGGCACGGCCGTCGCCCTGGGATTTGAGGGCGGGCACCTGGCTGCGGCAGCGCTCGGTGGCATGGGGGCACCGCTCGCAGAAGGGGCATCCCTTGGGCCGCTGGAGGACGCTGGGCACCTCGCCCAGCAGCTTGATCCGCTCGCGGCCTTCCTCCACCCGGGGGTCCGAGATGGGCACCGCCGACAGCAGCGCCTTGGTGTAGGGATGGAGGGGATTCTCGTAGAGGGTCTCGGCGTTGGCGGTCTCCATCACCCGGCCCAGGTACATCACCACGATCCGGTCGCTGATGTGCTTGACCACCGACAGGTCATGGGCGATGAACAGGTAGGTGACATGGAGCTTGGCCTGGAGTTCTTCCAGCAGGTTGATGACCTGGGCCTGGACCGACACGTCCAGCGCCGACACCGGCTCGTCGCAGATGATGACATCCGGCTCGGAGGCCAGGGCCCGGGCGATGCCCAGACGCTGCCGCTGGCCGCCCGAGAATTCCCGGGGCACCCGGGTGCGGTACTCGGGGTTGAGGCCCACCATCTGGAACAGTTCGTCCACCCGGGCGTCGTACTCGGCCCGGTTCTTGACCAGCTTGTTGATGAGCAGGGGCTCGCCCACAATGGAGCCGGCGGTCTGCCGGGGGTCCAGAGAGGAGAAGGGGTCCTGGAAAATCATGGTGATCTTGGAACGGATGGGCTTGAGGTCCTTTTCCTTCATGTGGGCGATGTCGGTGCCCTTGTAGAGGATCTTGCCCTCGGCGGGATTCAGAGCCCGCATGATGCACTTGGCCAGGGTGGACTTGCCGCAGCCCGACTCGCCCACGATGCCCAGCGTTTCGCCCACCCGGACCTGGAAGGACACATCCTGCACGGCGTGGACTTCGCCGATCTTCTGCTTCATGATGCCGCGGTAGAGGGGGAAGCTCATCCGCAGGTGGTCCACTTCCAGACAGATTTCGTCCGAGATGCTCTTTTTGGGGGCCTTCTTGGACAGGTCGCCCATGGCCTTTTGTTTGGCGTCCAGCTCCTCCCGGGTCAGGTAGCAGCGGACAAAGTGGCCTTCCTCCGGCTCCTGGCGCAGCTCGCACATCTTCTCCTTGCAGCGGTCGGAACGGTAGAGGCACCGGTCGTAGAACTTGCAGTAGGAGGGCATCTTGGCCGGGTTTGGCGGCATGCCCTCGATGGGCACCAGCATCCGGTCTTTCCGGTCGTCCAGCCGGGGAACGGCGGCCAGCAGGCCCCGGGTGTAGGGGTGGGAGGGGTGCTCGAACAGGGTGTACTTGTCGCCCGACTCCACAATGTTGCCGCCGTACATGACGTAGATGCGGTCGGCGTACCGGGCCACCAGGCCCAGGTTGTGGGTGACGATGATGACCGAGACGTTCTCCTTCTTGGCCATGCTCTGGATCAGTTCCAGAATCTGGGCCTGGGTGGTGACATCCAGAGCGGTGGTGGCCTCGTCGGCGATCAGGACTTCGGGCTTGGCGGCCAGGACCATGGCGATCATGATCCGCTGGCGCATGCCGCCCGAAAACTCAGCCGGGTACTGGTTGAAGCGGATCTCGGGGTTGGCGATGCCCACCTTCTCCATCATGGCGATGGCCTGCTTTTTGGCCTCCTCCTTGTCCACGTGGAGGTGGGTCATGATGTTTTCCGAGATCTGGTAGCCCACCGTCAGGATGGGGTTGAGGCTGGTCATGGGCTCCTGGAAGATCATGCCGATCTTGCCGCCCCGGACCTGCCGGGTCTGGTCGCTGTTGGGACCATAGTCCAGGGTGTTGCCCTGGATGCCGTTGACGTAGACTTCGCCGTCCACCTTGCCGGGAGGCAGGATCAGCTGCAGCATGCTCATGGAGGTGACCGATTTGCCGCTGCCCGATTCGCCCACCAGGCCTACGATTTCACCGCGGCGGAGCTCCAGCGAGACGCCGTCCACCGCCTTGACCCGGCGGGTCTTGTTGAGAGGGAAGGTCGTGACAATGTTTTTTGCCTGGACCAGAGTTTCAGTAGTCGTTTCCATTTTCCGTTGCCTCCTGTTATGCGCCGCGCAGCGAGGGGTCCAGCGCATCGCGGACACCGTCGCCCAGCAGGTTCAGACTGATGATGAGCAGGGCCAGGCAGACGCAGGGCGCCAGCACATACAGCGGTGCGGTCATCAGATAGGGCCGTGCCTCGTTGATGATGGAGCCCCAGGATGCCGTGGGAATCTTGATGCCGATGCCCAGGAAGCTCAGGCCGGATTCCATCATGATGGAGGTGCCGACGCTCTGGGTGGCGCTGACGATCATGGGGGAGATGCTGTTGGGCAGCACATGCTTGACCATGATTTTCAGCTTGTTTTCACCCGAGAGCTTGGCGGCCAGGATGTAATCGTTGTTCATGACGGTCATGGAGGATGCGCGCATCATGCGGAGCATGCTGGGGATGCTGGTGATGCAGAGGATGACGGCCATGTTCAGCATGCCGCCCCCCAGCAGGGAGATCAGCGCCATGGCCAGGGCGGTGCCGGGGATGGCCATGAAGGTGTTGCAGCCGGCCAGCAGGACCTTGTCGACGGCGCCGCCGTAGAAGGCGGCCGCCATGCCCAGGAATCCGCCGATGACGGCGGCCAGCAGGGTGGCGATGACGCCGGTCAGGATGGAGACCCGGGTGCCGTAGATCAGGCGGGACAGCAGGTCGCGGCCATACAGGTCGGTGCCCAGCCAGTGGGCGGCGCTCATGGGCGCGAATTTTTGCAGGATGTCCACCTCGTCGGGGTCATAGGGAGCCAGCAGCGGGGCAAACAGGGCGATCAAAACAAACAGCAGGGTGCCCACCGCGCCAATGATGACGATCTTGCGGCTGAACAGGGTGTTCAGGAACCGCTTGAAATCGCGCATCCGGCTGGGTCCGGCCTTTTGATTGGTTTGTGCAGACATAGGATTCTCCCTCCTCTTACTTCAGGCTGATCCGCGGGTCGACCACCACATACAGGAAGTCGGTCAGCAGGTAGGCCAGCGAGATAATCAGGGCGGACAGCATCACGCAGGCCTGCAATACCGGCATATCCACGTTGTTGACCGAGTTGACCATCAGGCTGCCGATGCCGGGAATGGCAAAGACGCTCTCCACAAAGACGGTCATGCCCAGCATCATGGACAGGCGCTGGCCGATCATGGTGATGATGGGGACCAGGCCGTTGCGCAGGACGTGCTTGTAAATGATGAAGCCTTCTTTCAGGCCCTTGGCGCGGGCGGTGCGGACGTAATCCTGGCGGATGGTTTCCAGCATGCTGGAACGGGTCTGACGGCAGACGCCGGCGATGCCGCCCAGGGACAGGCAGATCAGGGGCATGATGATTTCACGGATGTGCTCCCCGAAGTTCTCCCAGGGGAAGGTGAAGCCGCTGGAGGGCAGCCAGCCCAGCTTGATGCAGAACACCCACAGCAGGACGATGGCCACAACGAAGGAGGGGATGCTGCTGATGATGTTGGCCAGAACGGTCAGGACGTTGTCCTGCCATTTGCCCCGCTTGATGGCGGTGATGATGCCCAGCAGGATGCCGATGGGGAATGCGATGATGGTGGAAGCGATGCACAGGTACATGGTGACGCCCAGTTTCTGGCCGATGACGGTGAGGACATCGTCGTGATAGCGGTAAGAGGTGCCGAAATCACCGTGGAGGACATCGCCGGCCCAGATCAGATACCGGGTGACGATGGGCTTGTCCAGATTGAGCTCCTTGTAGGCGGCGTCGTACTCCTCCTGGGAAATGTCGGTGCCGTAGAGGGCGTAGACGGGATCTTTGGGCATCATGGAGACCAGCAGGAAGGTCAGGATGGAGACCAGCACAATGATGAGAATCGTCTGTCCCAGACGATTGAGAATGTGTTTTGCCATGGACGGACAGCTCCTTTTCTATCAAAAGGGTATAGGAAAGCACGGCCCCGGCGGCTGAGCTGCCAGGCAGTGCAGCCATCGTGCCGTGCATCCATACCGGTATTCCCGCCTGTCAGGGCAGGTCAAACATTACGAACGGGTCGTCCAGATTTCCATCGGGTCGTAGGAGGTGTTGCACAGAGCGTCCTGGGTGAAGTGTGCCCACTCCTGATAGAAGATTTTGGAGCTGGTGTTGTACATGGGCCAGATCCAGCAGCCGGTGTTGACATAGTAATCGGCGTAGGCCAGCAGGGCGGCGTCTTCCTCCTCCTTGGTGCCGGCGGTGGCCACTGCATTCCACAGGGTGAGAATCTGATCGTCCCAGGTGGAAGAAGCGCCATAGGTGGCGGTGGGGTTGATGTGCTTGGTGAAGCGGTCGGTCTGGAGGGTGCTGGGGAAGAACAGACAGGTGATGCAGATGCCGGTCTGGGTGGCCTTGGCGCCGATGTAGTCGGACTGAACCAGGGTGTAGTCGACGAACTGGCAGTCGGCGGTGATGCCCAGATCGGACAGGCCGGCCTGCAGCATGGTGGCAGCGCCCGAGAATTCAGCCGAAGTATAGATGGTGGTGTTGAAGCCGTTGGGATAGCCGGCGTCGGCCAGCATCTGCTTGGCCTTCTCCAGATCGTAGCCGCTCTTCTCGATGGAGGGGTCGTAGTAGGTCATGCCGGTCTGGCCGATGGCGTCGGTGTGGTAGCCCAGGGAGCCGCCCAGGCCGATGGCCATGCTGTCCCAATCGATGCCGTACTCATAGATGGCCTGACGGACCTCGTTCTGGTACAGGGGGTCGCTGGGCTCGATGGACAGGGGAATGGCCAGGTACTGGCCCTCGGAAGAGGCCGACTGGGACTCATAGGGGGTGTAGCCGGCGGCGGTCAGCTGATCCACGACGGTGGGATCGCTGGTGTTCATCCGGTCGATTTCGCCGTTCATGAAGGCGGCCAGCATGGTGGTGGCGTCGGACATGTACAGGAAGGTGATGGTGTCCGGTGCGGCGGTCTGCTCGCCCCAGTAGTTCTCGTTGCGGACGTAGGTCAGGGAAACGTCGGGGATGAACTCCTCCAGCAGGTAGGGACCCGAGCCCAGCATGTTGTTCAGCATCCAGTCCAGACCGTTGGCGTCAAAGGCGGCCTTGGAGAAGATGAACTGGCCCAGCACCCACTGTTCATAGTTCAGGGAGAAGCTGCCCCAGGTGATCTGGACAGTGTAGTCGTCGATGGCCTCCACGCTGGTGGGGCTGCCGATGGTGCTGTCGGTGCCGTAGTCGGCGCGGCTGCCCAGGCTGAACACCACGTCGGTGGCGGTCAGAGGGGTGCCGTCACTGAAGCAGGCATTCTGGACCAGATGGAGGGTCAGGGTGTGGGCCTCGTCGTCCCGGTCCCAGCTCTCGGCCAGGCAGGGAGACCAGCTCTGGTCCTCCCGCTGCCATGCCAGGGGCTGATAGGCGGGCCAGCCGTAGGAAGCGAGGCTGTTCTGTTTATAAGGGCTGAAGAATTCGCCCAGCACGTCGGTGGTGCCGAAAATCATTTCGCCGCCCTCAACCCGCTGGCTGGGATCTGCCGGGGTGGTGGGAGCAGTGGAAGCGGCGGTGGTGCCGGTGCTGCCTGCGGTGCTGCTGGAACTGCCGCAGCCGGCCAGGGCGCCGGCCGCTGCCACAACACCCAGAGCGGTGATGAATTGACGGCGTGAGATCAGCTTTTTCATGGGATGGTTCCTCCTTCTTGCCGCTGCATCCGCCCGCCGTGTGTCGTCGGCCGGGCGTTGCAGGAGCCAGATTCCTTTTTTCTTGTTTCTCCAAAAATTTGTGTGGGACCGCAGGCGGTTGGTCTGCGGTGGTCAACCGCGGTTTCTCTTTCTGGTTCCAGTAAACCACCGCCGGCTGGTTCTGACAAGAATCAGGCTTTTCCCTGAGGCGTCGTTTTTTGACTTTTGGCAAAAAATGATGGGCTGTCATTTTTTCCCGGGTCCCGGGGCGCGGCGGCATTTTTTCCCTGGCACGTCCCGGTGTCAAAAAATGAAGGAGGTAAAATTTTGAAGATACCCAGCCATCGGATTTTGTGGTATGCTAAATACTTGTAAAGATAAGTGACGTACCGGAGACCCGCTCCGCCGCCGGCAGGGCAGCGGGGCGCTCCATGGACCATTGACATAAGAAGAAGCAAAGGAGCTTGCCGCACATGAAGGATTCCACCAGTAACCCTCCGCAGCACCGGACCCGGCATCTTCTGCGGGAACGCAGAATGATCCAGGCCATCTGCTGCACCGTCATTGTCGTACTGGCGGTATCATTCGCCTTTCTGCTGTACAGCATCAGCCGGGTGCTGCGGGAGAGCGAGCAGATGCTCCGCACCCAGGCCGAGGGTGTGGCCGCCTCCACCGGCAGTCTGGTGGACAACTATGCCCGCCTGTGCGAGATCCTGAGCGTCAACCAGAAAGTTCTCCGCTTTGCGGCGTATGACGGCACCGAGAGCGAGACCATCCTGACCCCCGAGAGCTATGACCTGAGCAAGGACCTGAATTCCCTGGTCAGCGTCTACGGGCAGGACATCAACACCCTGGCCATCTACTTTGTCCGCAGCGACGCCGTCATCACCATGGCCCGCCAGCTGACCCGGGAGAACAATCATTTGTTTTTTGACTCTTACCCCGAGTTGTCTCCTTCCGCCCTCCAGAGCATTCCGGCCAGCGACCGCTGGTGGATTCATTTTGGCACCAGCGCCGACCGGCATCACTGGATTGTGCGAAAGGTCCAGGTCCACGGCACCCCGGTGGCCTACATCCTGGTGGAGTTCAACCTCAGCCAGTTTGTCCAGCGGACGGCCATCTCCAGCACCCTGCTGATGATCGGCACCGACGACAGCCTCCTCTATGCCAACCAGGAGATGGACCCCGACACCTACATCAACAGCCTGTCCAGCCAGACCTTGAACTGGGGGCGGGAGCGGTATGTCTCCCAGCTGATTTCCACCCGCCTGCCCGACATCCAGGTGGTGGCAGGGGTGTCGGCGGCCCAGATCGACCGCATCCGCAGCACCTTCTTTCTGGTGGTTTTTGCGGCGGGCCTGATCGTGGTGCTGGGCATCACGGTGCTGGTCCAGCGGCTCAACCGTCAGATTTTGACGCCGGTGGAATATTTGATGGAGACTTCCCGGCCCAAGGCCGACAGCGCCTCCGGGGCCATCCATCAGATCGCCGATGATCTGGTGGCCACCCGGACTGCCAACGACCAGATGCGCCGGGAGCGCAGCAACATCCTGCCCCTGGCCCTGGGCCGCCAGCTCAATCACCTGATCGAGGCCTCCGACAGCGAGGAAGCCCTCCTCTATGCCCAGTCCAGCCTTTTGCTGGCCGGCATCGCCTCCGGCGAGGGATACACGGCCTTTGCGGTCTCCTGCATCGAGGACAACAAGGACTTCTTCAAGACCATGCGGGTGGACCCCCGGCTGAATTCCCAGGGGGAACTGTTCCATTCCCTCCTCAACAATGTCCTGACCGACCTGCTGTTCCTGGACTTTCCCGGCACGGTGGCCCCCTTCCGCGACGACTGGTTTTTGGTGGTGGTGTCCTGCGGCAGCGCCGCCGACGCCGAACAGATCGACGGGGTGGTCCAAACCCTGCTGGACACCTACGAGACCACCTTTCAGGCGGTGCTCATCAGCACCCACACCGTCTGGGGCGCCACACCCCAGGATTTTGTCCATTCGGTGCTGGCGGTGGCCCGGGAAATCTCCTATCTGGACTTCTGGGGCACCGAGCGGGACGCCTCGGCCGAAGCCGGGGTCCCCGACACGCTGCCCCTGTACCGCAAGATGATCCGCAAACTCTTCGCCCGGCTCAACGTCCAGGACTACGCCAGCATTCCCGGCCTGCTGGACGAGCTGTTTGACCAGGCCCTTCCCTCCGGCGTGGAGGACATCCAGGTGGCCAAAGACCGCATTTACGCCATGTCCGCCCTGATTCTGGCCGCCATCGACGAGCAGGTGGGCAGCGACCACGACTTTCCTGCTGCCCAGACCTTTGAACAGCGTCTGTACCGGACCGGCAACCTGGGAGACTTCAAAAAGGAGCTGAAATCGATCCTGAACGAACTGATCGAATACAAAAAAACGCAGGACACCGCTTCCACCTCTTCCAGCCGGATGGAGGAGATCAAGCAGTATATCCTGCACCATTACACCGAAAATGAGCTGACCGCCGCAGCGATTGCGGCCGAGTTCAAGATGAGCAGCTCCTACCTGTCCCGCGCCTTCAAGGAATCCACCGGCACCAACATTCTGGACTACATCCAGCGGCTGCGGGTGGACGCAGCCAAAAAACTGCTCCAGACCGAGTCGGTCCGCTCCGCTGCCCAGCAGGTGGGCTTCTGGGACACCCAGGGCCTGGTCCGGGCCTTCAAAAAGCACGAGGGAGTCACCCCCAGCGAATACAAGCATATTCACGGAAAGCCATAAGGAGCAACGATCTGTGCGCTTACAGCCTGAGAATGGCCGCCTGTCACCCAAACCAAGGGGGACAGGCGGCCATTCTGCTGACAAAAAGAAAAACACCCTGCAGCCGTTGACTGGTTTTTCTTGCGCTTTCAGCAGATACATTATATAATTGTAATAAAGTTTTGGGAATGAACCATCCGGCGCCGTTCATTCCATGCGGCCGGAACCATCCGGCGCCGGGCGGGCCATTCCGCAATATTGGGTAAAAGAGGAGGATGTATGATGACGTTTCATCGAATG